>CAKOLP010000034.1 GCA_934096025.1 uncultured Bacilli bacterium | reverse complement strand
TAAATGCGTTTAAAGCTTTATTTAGTTCTTCTTCACTATCAAGACTTACTAAAACCTCTTTATTATTTATAATATTAACTTTTTTAATTTTAATGTTTTCAATGTTTTCTTCTTCGGTTAAATAGACATATTTTACTCTGTTTATTTCAATTTCATCAATTATAATATAGTCTTTATTATCAATAGTAATGTAATCTACTACTTCAGTCATTATATTCTTCCTCCTGTGTTTAGTGGGTTTGTATTATATTTGGTTGTATCATGGACTTCGTTTTTAGCATAATTAGTTATGACTTGCTCCATAATTTTTGTATATTCTTCACTAGTTATGTTAAGAGAGGTTAAATATTCCTTAAATGTTTCATGATTACAAGCTTCTTTTGTCTCAAGATCAAGCTCTGGATAAGCCTTAGCAAAAGCATTAAGGTGTTTAAAAATTATATCCATTATTTCCTCACGATTGCTAGTGTGAATGTTACTATAAGCCCCATAAATACGTGTATGTATATTAAATTCAGGATTGTTAAATAATATATCTTGGGCTATGTTAGCTTCATTATAATAATAATATGGTTTATTAGTATTAGGGTTAATACTATTATGTAAAATTTCGGTGTTATCTAAAACATTTTGGGTTAATTCACTCGTTATTTCGTTTCGTTTTCCAAATTCTTCCACTTTGTCTTTGGCAATATTTATTCCTGTAACAGCAGTAATGCTTAAAACCACCATAATCGTAGATTTTTTTAAAATAGCTTTAAATCCTTTAGGCTTGTTTTTTTGTTTTCGACTGTATTCTATTGGTGGCACTTTTTTTAGTGTTTCTGCATAAATTTTATCTCTTTTTTTTCTTCTGTTGGCACTGTTTACCCAGTCTAAATCAATTTCTACTTCTTTTTGGTACTTTCTTCTTTTAGCTCTTTCTTCATTTAAATCAATTATATTACTAGCAATATGTGTTATATTTTCGTTTTGCTTTTCTTCATCGTATCTCATTATTTATACCTCTTTCTATTTTAATTTTAACTTATTTTAAGTTACAATACAATACTTAATTTTTATTGCATATTGGGTTTTTGTTTGGTATAATTTAGAAAGAATAGGCAAGGTGACTAGCGGTGAACTTAAGTGTTATAAATAAATATGTATTAAAAAAAGAAAAGAATTTGTTGGGTTATGCTAAGATTTTAGAGGGAATAATTGGTGTAGAGGCTAACAAAATGTGGAAAAGCAAAAAAGCTTTTGCAGTTTATGCCGAGGGAATATTACAAAGATATACAGCCCTTTATTATTTTCAAAATAATAAGCATAGAGATAATCCGATTGAGTATGCTAATGACAATATTAATTTTGTTTTAAAATCTATAATTGAATATTGTCAAGAAGAAAAGAAAATGGATATGTTATCTAGTATGAAAAATGAAACATTTTTGTTATCAGTTATTATATGTACAAGTTGTTATTTAGATATTGCAACTAATGCTATAGATGGTGATATAAAAAGTGTTAAAAATAAGTTTAAATATCTATTAGAATATTTTGCTAAGACAAAAATATTGAAGGTAAAAAATAATAAAGATGCAGTTGAAACTTTATTTGCAGAAGTAGAGAAAAACTTAAATACAGATACAAAAGTATTAAATGCTTTTGAAAGTGAATTATATGGTTTAACTATGAAAATGGTAAGTAATAATCCCCTTTATTATCTGGTTAATTTTCATTATCGGATACCTGGACTTGACGGTTATGATAAAAGGGTTACAGACAAATTATTAGATAAGTATCAGGGCTCTTTAATAGATTTGGAATTAACATTACTTGACTATTATATTTTACGAGAATTAATAAGTAATAGAGATATGCCAAAGTATTTAATTAGAATTAATAGAACAATGAAAAAGATAAGTGTTAGTAAGTTTTTTTATGAAGAATACATTAAGGATTTTGTGGAAATATTAATTCCTTGGGAAGAAAAAGATAGTTATGAAAAGACTATTAATGGTCTAGAAAAGAATAATGTTGGAGTTATATATGAGTACTTAGAAGATGATAAAATAGATAGTAGCACATTTATAGATAATAGTAGATATTTAGTAAGTAGGAAGTTTTTAGTAAATAATTTAGAGAATAAGAGTGATTTTGAAGCACGAAATATTACTTTAATTGTGAAGAATAAGGAGGAAGAATAATGAATGTATATAGTGAATATTTTACAAAGTTTATGGAACCTTTTTTTGAGGGTTTAGTAAGCATTTTCAAGGGTATTGGTGAGGGTTTATTTAAGATGTTTAATATTGTTAATTATATAACAGTAATAGCAGATTATAAAAATGATTTAACTGGAGCTGGTCTCGGAATACTTATTTTATCAGTAGTATTCTTGGTAGTTATTTTTGGACTTATTTTGTTTTTAGTTTATAAATCTATTAAGACATATTTAAGATATAAAAGAAATGTTAAAAAAGAAGATTTATTGATTGAAGAAATAGACTCCCTTAATAATGAGATATTTAAATTAAGAAGACAAAATGAAAAGATTAAAGCCTTAGAATATAATGAAGACGGTACTTTGAAAAATGAATTAAAAGCTGGAGAAAGTAGATTCTTTAAACTAAGTAATGTAGATAAAGAGTTTATGGATAAAGAAGTAGAAGTAATTAATAATAGTTTTTCTTTAGAAGAATTTTGTGAACGTTTTAGAAATTATTCTGCTAGTAAATTAAAGTTATATTATGATATAAATTTAATAAGGTTATTTGTTTCTTCTTTGGCTTCGAATAAACTAATTATCCTAGAGGGAATAAGTGGTACTGGTAAAACATCACTAGCTTATGCTTTTGGGTCATTTATAAATAATGAAACAACCGTAGCAAGTGTGCAACCGTCATGGAGAGATTCAACAGAAATATTTGGGTACTTCAATGAGTTTACAAAGAAATTTAATGAAACTGAAATACTTGAAAAAATGTATGAAGCTGGATATACCGATGAAGTATATATTACGCTTTTAGATGAAATGAATATTTCCAGAGTAGAGTATTATTTTGCAGAAATGTTATCTATTTTGGAACTTCCAAACAAAAAAGACTGGGTAGTGGAATTAGTACCAAATGTATGGGAAAATGATCCAGTTAAATTAGAAAATGGTAAGATGAAAATACCAGAAAATATGTGGTATATAGGTACAATTAATAATGATGACTCTACTTTTATGATTACAGATAAAGTATATGATAGAGCAATGCCTATTGCAATTGATGATAAATGTGAGGAATTTGAAGCTCCAGAAACTGAGAAAATAAGTGTAAGTTATGCTTATTTAGATAAGTTATTTAAAAGTGCAGCAGAGAATAATCCAGTTAGTGATAATTTACTAGAAAAAGTTGCCGAATTAGACCGTTACGTAATTGATCATTTTAGACTTGCTTTTGGTAATAGAATTGTAAAACAATTAAAAGAATTTGTTCCTGCTTATATAGCTTGTGGAGGTACAGTTATTGCTGGAATCGATTATGTTATTGCTCATAAAATATTAAGAAAATTTGAACAATTAAACTTAGCTTATATAAAAGGGGAAATAGATGGCTTAATTAAATATATTGAAAAATTATTCGGAGCAAATAATATGCCTGAGTGTAAAGAATATTTATTAAGACTTAAAAAGATGATATAGGTGATTTATGAATATAGTAGAATATATTACTAATTTAAATACTCTAGAAGCTCAAAGATTTATTAATTTGACTTCTTCAGATATAATAGTAAAAAGAAGTATCGATGCTAAAACTAGTGATACTTCTTGGATAGATATGGTCGAGGAATGTATTCCATACTTGGATAATATTATTAGAAATCCCAGAAGGTTTATTGCATCAGAAGAAAATATAGTACCGATTGAAAAAGCTAAGGTTGTAACTGAGGAAAGTATTAGACATTTAGCACAGCATACTAGTCTTATTCAAGAGGTTCAAGAAGACGGAACAGTAATACCCTTAAAATTATTAAATGTTTATAGGGAAGAAACTGTAGATTTATATGAAAATAGATTTATCAAGTCTTTAGTAGACAATTTATATCAGTTCGTAAATAAAAAACTAACTGAATCTGACCAAAGAAGCTATGCTAAAGTTGATGATGAAGTTTCGTATAATGGGGTAATGAAGAAAAATGATTTACAAGTAGAAGTTAAGCTTAATATTACTAGTAAGAAAAATACGGAAGTAAATAAAAACAAAGACGGACATACTTTAAGTGAAAGAATTGAACATATAAAAGAAGTCTTACAAGCATATAATTCTTCACCATTTATAAAGAGTTTAAAGGAATCTAGTCCTGTACGTAGTCCGATAAGAAAAACAAATGTTATATTAAAAGATCCTAACTTCAAAAAAGCTTTAGAGTTATGGGAATATCTAGAAAAAAATAATATAAAACCAATAACAACAATAGAAAAACGCACCGAAACATTGAAAGATGCAAATATGAAAAATAAATATGATTTAGCATTTTTCATAAATAGTGAAGCCCTAAATAATTCATTTGGGACAAGAAGTTATAGTAATGTTGCTATAGCTCGGGTAGTTAATGATTATGTTTTTGATGGTGATGTTAAAGAAATAGAATTTAAAAGGTTGATTGAAAAGGAATTTGTAAGTGCTAGCAAAAGAAAAGAAAAGACGATTAATAGTGTAAGAAAACTATTAGATAATTATTTTTTAGATATAGATAAGAAAAGAGAAAAGAACTTAACTATTCTAAAATAGAAAGGATAATGATGAAAAAGAATAATAAATATTTGGGTAATAAGGACTCAATTGATATTAAAGAATTTATATTAAAAAAGAATGAAGAACAAGATAAGGCAATAGAAGATATTTTAAATAAATTATATGAAGAAGAAGTTGAAACTAAAGCTAGTTATATTGAAAAAGTATTAAATTTAGCTTATGAAGATAATGATAATGAGATTTATTTGCCACATAGCTTATGTGTAAAAAAGGACGGAAATAAATTATTCTTTAGCTTTGTAAATAATAAAAATACACATTTATTTATTATATTTTTCTTATTATTCTTATTCTTAAGTGGATTTGCTACATATACAGGGATTAAGTTTTTAAATAGTGCTAATCTAAATATTGATACTGACGGAGACGGTATTGCTGATTTAAATATTGACCTTGATGGAGACGGGGTTTGTGATATTAACTGTGATACCGACGGGGACGGAAAGCCGGATTTAAATATAGATTATCTAGGTAATAGAAAAGCTTTATTTAATAAGAATACAGAAGACGGTATAGAAAATAAAATGAATCAAAAAGATGAAAATGGTGTTTGTAAACTAAATTGTGATACCAATGATGACGGTTGGCCGGATACTAATATAGATATCGATGGAGATGGAGTACCAGATATAAATGTAGATACTGATAATGATGGGATTCCTGATACAAATATAGATGTTGATAAAGATATGGTACCGGATATTAATGTCGATGATGATAATGACGGAGTTTGTGATAGAAATTGTACTTTTGTTTCTAATAAAGATGGAGATTTGACTATCGGAGATAATGATATAAGTGCTGATTCAGCTAAATTGATTGCGAGATTTGAAGACGGAAATAATGTACGAGTTACAGATTTATATCCAACAGATCAACAAGGAAATGTTACAAAAACAGTGCCAGATGTTAAGTTTAGTGTAGAAAATACTACAAATCAAGTTCTATATTATACGATTAATTGGTTAAATATTGTAAATACCTTTGAAAGTGAAAACTTCCAATTTAGTGTCTGGAGTGATTATAGTGGATATAAAACAGATTTTACAACAGCTCCATTTAGTGACGGTATCTTAAAAGATCATATAGCTATTGCACCACATACTAAGCAAAGTTATACTGTTAGCTTTAGACTTCGTGGTACTGGAACAGAACAAAATTATGACCAAGGAAAAACATTTAAAGGCAAATTAACTGTCAAACTAGAGGAAAATAAGTAATGTTTTCCTTTTTTCGTGATATAATAAAAATATTAATTTACTATTAATAGACATTAAATTTTACAAAATATATTTACATTTTAAGCATATTTTGTTATTATTTTAATATAGAGTAAAGAGGTGGATACATATGATGAATTTCATATATGATTTATATAAAAATGATCATTTTACTATGTACTTAACAATTATATTAGTTGTATTGATTATTTTATTTGTGGTAGTTTTATTATTAGGAAAGAAAGACCAAAAGCTAGAAGAAACTAAGCGATTACAAAAAATTGAATTAGAAAAGAATACATTTAAAGAAACAGAAGAACCTTTAGTTAAATTGGAAGTACCAGAGACTCCGGTAATAAAGGAAGAACCTAAAAAAGTAAAAGAAATTGTTTTACAGCCGGTGGAAGATGAAAAAGTTGAACTTCCAACCCTTGATAATCAAGAAAGTTTGATTAACTTTGTAAGTGATAATGATAATAAAGATGAAAATGATGTAGATATTGATTTAAGTTCTTTATTTAGTATTAAAGATGAAATTGATAAGATAGAATTACCTGCAATAAATAAGGAAGAACCTGCAAAAGTTGAGTCGGTTATTAGTGTTAATGAAGATGTAGAAGAAGTAAAACCAGAAGTTAAAGCTGAAGTAAAACCTGAGAAAGTTTTTAGACCAAGTCAAGTATTTAGTTCAGTATATGTTAACAATAATAATAGTGTTAATAGTAATTTAGAAAATAATGTAAATTCTATAGATAATACAAATAGTGTAAGTGCTGAAAAATTTACTCAACCACATGAAAATACAATTAGTATAAATACTTTAAATAATGATGAAAGTCCTGTTGATGTAGATGATGAAAACGATAAGACAAGTATTAAGTTATTTACAATAGAAGATGATGAAGATGATATGGAGTTACCGTCATTGAAAGGATAATATGGCAACGATTGATGATTTTTTAGCCCTAGATATTAGGGTAGGAACGATAGTTTCAGTAGAAGATTTTCCCAAAGCCAAAAGGCCAGCGTATAAGTTGGTAATAGATTTCGGAAGTCTTGGGATTAAGAAGTCTTCAGCTCAAATAACCTTACAATATGAAAAAGAGGAATTAATTAATAAACAAGTATTAGCTGTTGTTAATTTTCCGCCTAGACAAGTGGCAGATTTTATGTCAGAGGTATTGGTGCTTGGAACTTATAGTAAAGATGGGGTAGTGTTAATTACTCCGGATAAAAAAGTAGAAAATGGAGATAAACTAGGATAATATCTTAGTTTTTTTAAGTTTTTCTTGTAGATTATGTTCTAGTAGTGTAAAATATTTATAAGGGTGGTAGTATGAATAAAAGTGTTAAATTATATTTAGTAGTTTTTTTAGTTAGTTTTATTTGTTTGATGTTAGAAGCATTTTTATTTAAGTTTAGTGGTGCTTTTGGTTTAATACTTTGTATTGCAAGTCTTTATTTTATCGTGGGAACAATTATTAGATTGATTAGACTTAGTGCTTTTGTTGATGATGATATAATGGAGAAAATAGATATATTGTTTTTCTGATGTTAAAAAAAATTTATATTGAAATAACTAATGATTGTAATTTAAATTGTTCTTTTTGTATTCATAATAAAAGGAATGTTAAGTATCTAAGTAAAAAAGAGTTTGTGATTATTCTAAAGAAGATTAAGCCTTATACTAAATATATATATTTACATGTTTTAGGTGAGCCGTTATTACATCCTTTGGTAAATGAGTTTATAGAGCTTGCAAGTAAAGATTTTTATGTAAATATTACCACGAATGGTGTTTATATAGAGAAAATAAAAAATAATAAAAATATAAGACAAATAAATATATCGCTTCATAGTAGTAATGGTAATGATAAGTATTTGCAAAATATCTTTGCAAGTGTAAAAGAGTTAAAGAAATATAGTTATATAAATTATCGTTTATGGCAAGGGGATAATGAGAAAATTCGTGAAAAATTATCTTTAGAATATAAAAAAGAGATTAAGGGCTCAGGTAAATTAGATGAAAATGTTTTTTTAGATACCCAAAAATGCTTTATTTGGCCTAGTTTAGATAATGATATATATAAGGAAACTGGCCATTGTTTGGGGC
>CAKOLP010000033.1 GCA_934096025.1 uncultured Bacilli bacterium | reverse complement strand
TTTCCAACGCTTTTTAGTTTTTTTAAAAATAAAAAGAAGCTGCAATGAAATTATATTATTTCATTACAGCCCCTTTTCTTATGAACAAACATTTAATAAAAAATTATAAATCGCTATTTCTTTATCCCAAAGACCTTTTTTAATAGAAATATCTGTTTTTGCTAAAAGATAAAGATTATCTAGTAACTCTTGTTGCGTATAATTTAGAGCATTATTATATAATTTATTTACTTGCCATTCCATTAAATTATAGCGTTTTGTTAAACCACTTACCCCTACATCTTTATATAAATTTTTAACAAAATACATAAGACGGTATTCCCGAGCTAATAAAATAAGTAAAGATAAAGGCTCAATTTTATAAACTTTTAAATCATTAAACAACTTAATTGCTTCATCTAATTTTTTATCTACAACCGCACTAACAAAATGAAAATTATTATTATCTAATTTTTCCCCTACTATCTTTTTTACATCACTAAACTTAATATTAGTATAATTAGAATAATAAAGCATAATTTTATCCAATTCATTATACATAATATCAAGATTATCATTAGAATTTTCAATAATATAATTTAAAGAATTATAATCTGCTTTAAAGCTATGATTATCTAAATACTTATTTAAAAGTGCCATAATACCTTTACGGTCTAGTTTGTCAATACTTACTAAGGCATTATTAAGTTTAAATTCTTTACATATTTTTTTTCTCTGATCAATCCCATTTAATGTCGTAAAAATAATAGTAGTACTTTTAATAGGGTTATTTAGGTACTTCTCTAAAGCAGCTTGGTCTTTGTCTTCGAGCTTTTTGGTCCCAAAAAAATCAGCATTACTAGCCACAATTACCTTATCACTACTATCAAGAGAATAATAACTTGCTTCTTCCAATAAATCGCTTATTGTATTTATATTCATATTAAAAACTAAATAGTTTTTATTTTTAACTATTTTTTTTATTTCTTCTTTGATTAATCGATATGAGTTTGCACTAATTAAATAATTCATTTATATCCCTACTTAATTATAGCAAAAAATTATCTTTTATACAATTAAATTATAAGAAGCTTCTTTATATATATCTAAACATTATATAATGTAATATATTATATGAAAAATTAAATTTTATGCCCTACTGGTTCTAATTTGATAAGCTTTCTTTTTTATTTTAATCTCTATACTTCCGTGTATATCTATTCTACTATTACTTAAAATTTCTCGCATCGGATACCCATATCAAATATTAGCTCCGACACTTATAAGGGAATACTTTGCTCTAATTTTCTTCTTCACTAATATTTTTACTATATCTTTTTTTAACTCAATACTTGCAACAATTAAATATTACCTTTATAATTTTTATCGCATCTATAATATTAAGAACTCCCCAACATGACCAAAATCCTCATATAGTTACTATCATTTATGCACATGGTTTATACAAATAAAAACAACTATTTCTAGTTGATTACTTAACTTTTTTATCTATATATTGCTTATCATAATATTCAAACATATCACATATAACATTATTTCCAATATCTTTAATTCTATTAAAATCTGACATTAACATCTTAAAAGATTCTAATGACATTGTCTCAGATAAATACCTTACGCATAGATAACTTAAATCATATCCATTATAATTATCATTACAAAATGAATTACCATGTTCAACTTCATTTAAATTTGGAATAATTTTAGTTAATTCTTTAACCTTAAAATAATAATCTTTAAATTTTTCTTCTGAATCTATTTTCTTGTTTTCGCCAGAAAAAAATTGTGCCATTCCCTCATCATACCAAACTATTCTTTTACTATAATCATTTTTAAGTATATATTTCATATACCATATGTGAAATAATTCATGAGATGCAGTATATAAACTATTCATTTGTTTTTGAGGGTCAACGCATGCATTAATCATTCCTTTATCATATGTTCCTCGTGCATATTCTGGTAATGAATCTTTTTCACCTCTTAAACCATATATAAAACTCCTAAACTCATCAAGATTATCAAAATAATTTACAACAATTGATTCATAAGTATCAACATCAAATAAAAATTTATAATCACTTAATGTTTTAAATAATAACTCTAGTGTTTCAATTGATAATTTCTCTAATGATTCAGAATAATTAATTATTATATTATCTTTCTTTAATTGCTTCATGTTAATCGCCTCTTACATCAATTATATCACACTAACTCATATTTTCTTATAGCAATTCTTTCATCTGAACAGTATTCTATAACAAATTTATTCTCCCTCTTACAAATTAAAATACCCATAGTATTATTGTTATTTATTTCTTTTATATTTTTATCTATGTAATTCATATACTTTTGAACTTGTGATATATATTCTACTTTAAATTCTGTTACTTTTAATTCGATTACTACATAACAATTAAACTTTATATTGAATAATAACAAATCTATATGATGATTTCTCTCACCTATCTTAAGTCTATATTCGCTACCTATAAAACTATATGAATTGCCTAATTCTTTCATAAAAGATTCTATATCTTCTAAAATCAAATTATGTAATGCTTTTTCAGTGGCTATTTCTATATTGTTCTTATTTCTAATTAATATTGGATTAGGTACTAAATCTTTCACTTCCAATTTTTCTTCGTAAATTAGTTTATTTCTAGCTTCTATTGGCATTCTATTATATTCATTACTTTTTATTTTTTCTTGTAACTCTCTTTGAGACAAATTGTTATTTTTGGCAATATTAATATAATAAATAATTTCATCATAATTATTTAAAGAAATTAGTAACAAGTAATGCGACCAACTCAATTGTGTCAGCAGTGTTGACACTTTTTTATTACTAAATACTTTATAAAATTGTTTCATTCTAAATAACGTTCTTCGGTTATACTTTTTGCCAACTTCTAAAACTAGCCTTTTAGAATATTCATCTATAATATTATCTCCATACTTACCACCAGCCTCATTTAATAATCTACCAATTTCAAAATACGTAGTAACCCTATGTCTTTCTTTTGAATAATCTTTTACTTTTGTATATACTTCATTATCTATTATTTTATTTTTTATTTCATTATAATAATTCATATCTACTCCTTGCTACGGACTACTTGTCTTTATTTTTAATCTATTATTCTTAATTTTAAACATAATACTCCCATCCTGATCTGTTCTATATATCTTAGAATTATCTAAATTGTTTAACACTTTTTTATTTGGATGTCCGTACCTATTGTTCTTTCCCACACTAATAACACCATATTTAGGATTTGTTTCATCAATAAAAATTTTACTGCTGCTTGTTTTGCTTCCGTGATGACCTACTTTTAAAACATCTATATTTTTCAAATTATATTTTTCTAATATATCTTTTTCTTTTTCAATACCAGCGTCCCCCATAAATAAAAACTTAAATTTAAATATATTCATATATAAAACTAAAGAATTATCATTTTCATTATCATATATTTTAGTATTTAAAAAGTATATTTTACTTTTCCTTATTTTTAAGCTATCCAAGCACGTTGAATACTTAATTTTCTTTTTTTCTAATACTTTAATTAGCTCTTTTTCTAATTCATTATATGAACCACAATTGAATATGATATTTTCTACTTTAAAATTATTTACTAAATTAATAGCTTCACCCATATGATCATAGTCTCCATGGCTTAAAATAAGATAATCTATTTCAGTAACACCTAAGCTTTTTAAATATTTTAAAACGTTCGTAGATATATGATACTCTTTAGAAGTTTGCTGCCAAGCCTCTTTACTAAAACTAACTAATCCCCCAGTATCAACCATAATTACTTTACTTTTATAAGGATAAATAATAACTGAACAATCCCCTTGACCTACATCAAAATAATAAACATAATAAGCACTATCTAAACAAGGAATTACTTTATTTAAACTTAGAATTACTAAGATTATTATTACTTTTTTTCTAACACTAGCAAAAAACAAACATACATAATATAAAATAATTAAAATTATAGACATCTTGGGTATATTTATTACTATACTTATACTTCCCAATACATGATTTAAACTATTTACAACATAAATTAAAATACTTAAAACACATGAAAACCAAGGAAAGAAAAACGTAAACAAGATTAAAGGATATAAGACCAAAGAAACTAAAGGTACAAAAATTAAATTTATTAATATTGCCAGTAAATTTACTTCATAATTTAAATAAGCCGTTATAGGTAAACTATAAATGAATGTAATAAATGTTAAAATAAATAACTTCTTTAAATAACTTCCTTGAATATATTTTTTATTATACAATATCCCAAATGTAACAATAAATGAATAAATAAAAGCTACATCATACACAAAAAAAGGATTTATAAAAATAAGAATAAAAGCCGTTATTAAAAGAACTTGAATATTTGAATAATACAAATTAAACTCTTTATTAACCATGTTTATTAGATAAAACAATACTGCTCGAAAAATAGAGGCACTAAAGTTTGTTAAAAATAAAAAGAAAAACAAAAGCAAACTAATCACAATATTTTTAAAAAACTTCCCCTTATTTCTTAAAAGAAAACAAACAATAAGCAAAAAAGTATTTAAATGCATTCCCGAAATAGCTAGTAAATGACTAAGCCCATTTTGTTGATAATCATTTATAATATCACTAGTTAATAATGACTTATCCCCAAGAATAAAAGCTAACAAATAATCACTATTATCCATTTGATAGACTCTTTTTAAAACAAAATTTTTAATTTTATAAAATATATTTTTATTTGGTTTAACTATTTCATATTTATCTATTTGAAAAGAATAATATATTTTCTTATTATATAAATATTTTTTATAATTAAAACCATTAAATACTTTATTTGTAGCCAATTCTTTAAATGTTCCATAAGCTTTAATTTTATCCCCTAAAGAAATGTTATCTAAAATTTCCGCTTTTTCACTTTCCGTTTTTATATAATAACTTGCCTTAACTGTTTCCTGGGCTTTTATTACTAAACTTAATTTATTCCCATCAACACTAATTGTGCTTATAGTTCCTACTAATTCTTTATCATTTAGACTATACTTTGATTCATATTTTATAATGATAGTTACTATTACTATATATACAAAAACTAAAATAAAAGCAATAATAAATAACTTATTATATCGTAATATATTCTTTAAATTTTGCATAAGTGGATTTACCAATTCCATTTACATTAGTTATTTCTTCAAGAGCTTTAAACCCACCATTTTGCTCTCGATATTCAATAATTTTTAATGCTTTACTCTCGCCAATACCTGGTAAATTCATTAATTCCTCTTTCGAAGCCATATTTATATTTATCAGGGAATTATTCTCACTTTCTAAAGAGGAATTAGCATTATTTGCATCAATCACACTTTCTTTTTTTTCTATTTTTTCATCTATATATACACTTTTATTCTCAATACCTGCACCTTTACTGGTTTTATTACTACTAGTACTTTTATTCATATCTTTCTTATTATAAATAATAATTACCATTTCTTCACTTAGACGTTTACTTAAATTAATATTATCGACATAAGCATTAGATGTAAGCCCTCCAGAAGCATTAATTAAATCCATAACTATGCTGCCATCCTCTACTTCATAAACTCCGGGACTTATTACTTCTCCCTTTATCTCAACTTTAAATTTCTTTACATCTTCTTCTGCAAATACATCATTATTATCTACAAGTTCAACACTTTTACTCTCATCATCTTTTTGATATAAAAGAATACTTAAACTAAATACACTCAATAAGAAAAAGATGATTGTCATACTAATTAACATAAATTCTTTTTTACTTTTCATTTTCTCTCCTCTATAAAGCAATATTACAATTTAAAGAACATATTTAGCGAGGGATTAATTTTTTAGACAAAAATTTACAAAAGAAAAAAACACTACTCGTGTTTCTTATAAGTATATAAAGCTGATGGACGATGCCCTGCCCCAGTTTTTACTTTCGTAGTCTTAACAACTTTGCTGGAAATAACTCGCCTAAAAGCCGGATCTAATAATTTTTTATCTAAAATAACTTCATAGACTTGTTGCAATTCTCCCAGTGTAAAATACTTTGGCATCATATGAAATACTATATCAGTGTAATCAACTTTATTTTTCAACCTCATAATTCCATCTACAATTATTAATGCATGGTCAAAAGCCAATTTTTCATTTTCAACTATTTCATATTTATAAGTATTCATCGTTTCATCTTTTAATATCTTTTTTACTTTAAATTGGATATTTTCAGTTTCATTACTTAAATTAACTTCTATAAAATCTGCACTATCCGATACTTTTATATTAAACCATGATGCTTCTAAAGAAACGTCATTAGGTAAAGTATTTTTATCAATTAAAGCCATATATGAAGTAGATACTACTCTTGTTCTTATATCTCTATCAGGTTTACCATAAGTATATAGTTGTTCTAAATAAATATCACTTAAGTTAGTTTCATTTTTTAGTATCCTTTTAGCAGCATCTTCAATATCTTCATCTATTTTTACAAAACCCCCTGGTAAACACCATTTTCCTTTAAAAGGATAATTACTTCTTTTAACTAAAAGAATACTAAAATGTTTCTTATTTAACTTCCGATAATTACTCTCAAGCTCATCTGATACACTAAAGATAATGACATCCGTTGTTACAGATAACCTATCAAACTGATTAGGATTGTATGCTTTTAAAAATTCTTCTTCGCTTTTATAATCTTCCATAAACTACCTCACTTAGTTATAATATTGGCTAATTTATCAGCACAATCTACTTCCATAAACCATTCTTTAGCTTTAATATTATCCGGAATATAAGATAAATTAGTAGAATACAGCTTCGTAAACAATTTATTATTGTATGCTTCATCAAAATAATTTGTACCCTCAGTAAAAAAGGCAAACGTTGTAACTAAATAAATATTTTTAGCCCCTTTAGCTTTTAATTCTTTAATCGTATCTATCATTGAAGCTCCACTAGCTATCATATCATCTACGACAATAATATTTTTATCTTTAACACTTGGTCCTAAATAGATATGCTCAATTATCTTATTTTTTCCGTCAACTACGCTTGTTATATCGCGCCTTTTATAAAACACACCTATATCTGTTTTTAATAATTCGGCGTATTGTTTTGCTCTTTTTGCCGCTCCCATATCTGGACTAATTACCAAAACATCTTCTATACTTTCATTAGTTTCTATGCTATTTAACACTTCATTGGTAACATCATAACTTTCAAAAGGTTTATTTGGAATAGCATTTATAACATCTATATTATGAACATCAAAAGTTATAACTTTATCTACCCCAAGATTTTCTAATTCTTGTAAAGCCATAGCACAATCCAAAGATTCATTTTTACTTCTTCTATCTTGACGTGACTGATATAAGAGTGGCATAATTACTACTATTTTCTTTGCATAACCTGATACAGCAGAAATAACCCTTTTTATATCTTGAAAATGTTCATCTGGTGCCATATTATGTATAAAACCATACATTTTATAAGTAATACTATAATTTGCTACATCACTAATTATATAAACTGTTTTATTTTCAATATCTTCATTTATTTTTATTTTTCCCTCGCCATTATTAAATCTATCTCTAGTTATATTAACTATAAAGGATTCTTCTGTTTTATAAATATGCTTTAAATAACCATCTATTTTTTTCCCTAGATCCTTAATGTTGTCTAAAACAATAAGCTTTAAATCGTTCATATATTCCCTCCTACTATTACAGCTTTAAACTGTTATTATCATTTTATTAAAAACAAAAGAATATGTCAACAGTTTATTTAAGTTTTTTAACTATAATTTTTTAAAATTTAAACATTTCTTTTAAATTTCGTTTTAATCTTATTATATTAACTTTTATCTATTTTACTATACTTCATTAAAAAAACTTCACCATTTGATGAAGTTAATCTATATTTTTCTATTAGGCATTATTAATTAATCAGATATACTTATAACGTATTTAATTTTCGTTTTTATTTATAAGTATTACTTTATTTTTTACTTATTTTTGCATTCCAAACTTAATGGCAGCTCTTGCTGCAGCTAATCTAGCAATCGGAACTCTGTATGGTGAACAAGATACATAATCT
>CAKOLP010000032.1 GCA_934096025.1 uncultured Bacilli bacterium | reverse complement strand
ATGCTGGCGGGGCTGGGACAGCAGCCGAGCCAATTTTGATAAAATAGGTACGGAGCATTGCTTTTCTACGCGCCCTTGCGGTGCGAGGAAAGCAGCAAACTAACTTAGGTTTTGGTAGTAAGGATGCAAAAAACTAGGTGAAAATCTGGCGCAATGCTTAAAGCATGTGCCAGTAGCCAAAAAAGTTTTCCACACGGTCTTTGGGAAGTGGACTGTGTAGAAATAGATATGGGGGTTTTGGAGAGTGTTTGGCAACGGTGTAAAGAGGAAAAATTGAGATATCGACAAATCCAAAGGAAGTAATTTGGCATTTTAGAAATAAATGTAAGTCCAAAGGGGTAATTCTGTAATAATTCGCGCTCCGCGCACGGACAATACGAATAATGTGTTCAATGTGAACACTGATGGCAACGTGAACAATACGAACAATAACAATGCGTTGCGGCCAGCCCTTTAAATACTCCAGGTATAATTGCAAGATTACGGTTTTGTAGTGGGTGAGATAAAGGACAAGAATTATCCTAGGCATAGCCTGAATGTGGATACGTACGGAGAGTCATACGTGGCTTCTCCTACTGGCGTATTTTTTAAAAATTAAAGTGTTAGAACCCTAAATAAAAAGGGAGAAAAAATGAATAAGAAGTATATTGAATTATATAAATCAGGGAAGTTTTACAATGCGTTTGGAGATGATGGGATAATTCTTCATGAGTTATTCGGGTATAAATTTATTGAGCATAAAAAAATGGCTGGTTATCCAGAGGTTGCTCATAATAAAGTAAAAGATAGACTACAAGCAGAAAAATTGTCTTATAAAGTATTTGATAAATGTGAAGTAGTCGATGAGTTTAAAGGTATAATAAAAAAATATAATGAACTTTTAAAGAGTGCTTTAAAAAATATAGATATGGAAAAAAGATTAGAGAGACTTAAAGAACGAATTAATAGTTTATCTTTAGAAGAACTCGAAAGAATAGTTGAGGAATTAGAAAGTGCAAGGTAATGAGAAGTTCTTAATAATAAAGAATATAAAAAGCTTTATCTTGGGCTTAGAAAAAATAATAATTACTTTTCCTAAAAAGGATATAATTACGAGAAATATGATATATAAAGATGCTTTATATTTACTGGAAATAGTAGAAAAAGCAAATTATGATAATAGAAGTGAGTATCGAAAAAGTTTTCAAATAGAAGCTTTAGCTAAAATAAATTTATTAGATTTTTACCTAGAGAGAGCTTACAAGTTTAAATATATAAATGAAAAACAATTACTTAATAAAAGTAATGAATTATTGAAGATAAATAAGATGATATATAGTTGGTGTGTAAATGATAAATGATATTAATGTAGATAATATATTAAGGATATATGAAACTGAAATAAGTAAGAATGTAAGAAATAAAAAACGACTATATAAATTTGAAGTAAATAAGATGCAAAATATAGAAGATATTATATTTATGATTAAAAATGGAAAAATTCATTTGCATAAGTATAATATTTTTCTTATATATGAACCCAAATGTCGGTTAGTAATGAGTCTTACAGTGAAAGAAAAGGTTGTAAATCATTTCTTGACAAGATTTATATTGGAGAAAAAACTTACTAAATATTTATGTGATAGAAATATTGCTACCCGAAAAGATATGGGTGTAAGTTATGGGGTAGAGTTAGTACTTAAGTATATTAATAGAGAAAAAAATAAACATAAGAAGTTATATGCTCTTAGTTTAGATATAAGTAAGTATTTTTATAGCATTGATCATGAAGTATTAAAGCAAATGCTAAAAGAACAATTAGATGATTTTGAATACAGATTAATGGAAAAAGCTATTGATAGTACAAATTGGTCTTATATAAATGAAACGATTAATTGGTATATAGAAAATAGGGGAGTAGATTTGCCATATTATAATACTGGTAAAGGTTTGCCAATTGGAAATATGACAAGCCAATTTTTATCAATATATTATTTGAATAAGTTAGATCATTTTATATTGCATGATTTAAAATGTAAGAATTATGTTAGATATATGGATGATTTTTTGATTATAGATAATGATTTAGAAAAGTTAAAAAGAGTACGAGATATAATAATTGATAAGTTAAAAAATGAATATAAGTTAAATGTTAATCCTAAAAAGACTTGTATAAATAGTTTAAAAAGTGGGTTTAGTTTTTTGGGATATACTTATAGAGTTGTGCAAGGAAAAACAATAGTCAAGATAAAGAAAGCTAATTTGGAAAGATTAAGAAAAAGGATAAAAAATATAAAAAGAGAATATAAGAAAGGGAAAATAAGAGAGTATAAAGCTTTTTGCTCTATTATGACTTATACATATAGTTATAAGTATAGTAAAGATAAAAGGTTACAGAGTTTGATAGATAAGTGTTGGTATGGAAAATAAGTATGTATTCTATAAAGGGTTATATAAAGATTATGTGATAGTGTTTTTAGATAAAGGAAAACGTAAGAGTATGAAAATGGATAAACATTTACTTAAGTATTTAAAAAATAAAGATATTAATTATGTTTTAGTAGATAATGATTTTAAGGTGAAAATAGTTAGAAGAAAAGTTAATAATTATTATAAGTATTTGATTAAAGAATATTTATATATGTTTATGGAGTGTTAAAGGAACGGGAGTAGTATCCTGTTTTTTGTATATACCTTTGTAACATTTTGACTAGTTTTGTCGAAGCCCTTGTTTGGTTGTGTTTTATATGTATAATAGATAGCCAAGGAGGAAAATATGCTTAATATAAAGAAAAAAAGTAAGTTGTTATATTTACTAGATGATGTCGTAAAAAAACTATTAACTGATAGTAATGAGGGCAGAGAATATCTGGCGCGTATAATAAGTTTGGCATTAAACAAACCTATGAAGCCGATTACCTCTAATCTTAATATGGTACACCCGAATATTGGAGTAAATAAAAATGTAGTTAATGGTGAAGCAGACATTGTCTTGGAAAGTAATGATTTTATTGTGAATGTAGAGATTAATAATTTTAATTCTTTAACACTTAATCAAAAGAATTTTTCTTATATTTGTCATTTAATATTAAGACAACTAAAAAAGAGTGAAGATTATAAACGAAAAATTAAAAGGGTATTTCAAGTAAATATTAATAATTTTGGCGTTATGGATAATAAAGATTTTATAGTACGAAGTAAGATATTAGATGATAAAAAATATCGTGAGTATAGAAAATATTTAATAATAGTTGATATAAATCTTGCTAAACTTAGAAATATGGATTATACTGATATTAAGAAAAAGGGTAAAGTATCTTTGGAATATTTATTATACCTATTGGTGTGTGAAGATAATGATACATTAAGAAAATTATATAAAGGAGATGAGCTAATGGAAGCAATGGTAGATAAGGGAATAGAATTAACATTAAATTTTGATGCAGGATTGAGATATGATGCTCAAAAATTAAGAGAGTATAGTTTAATTGAAGTTGGTCAAGAACAAGGAAAAAGAAATAATAAAATAGAAACTGTTAGAAGAATGCTTGCTGAGAAATGCAATGTTGGTTTTATTAGTCGAATCACTGGGCTATCTAAAAAAGAAATTAATAAATTAAGAAAAGAAGAAACTGTAAATAAATAATTAGTTTGCAGTTTTTTAATGCCTATTAAGTGATAATAAAAAATATCTGTAATTTTCAAGAAAAAAATATTGCAAAAATTTGTTTGTATTGATATTATGAATAAGGAGGGTTTATATGTATGCATTAGTAATTGTAGAACATAAAGTTAAGAGTTTAGATAAAGAGTTTGTTTATTTGATTCCAACTTATTTAAGAGGAAAGATAAAGGCTGGTATGTGTGTGTTGGTGCCTTTTGGGAAACAAGAAGTTGCAGGGTTTGTATTGAAGACTATGGAGAAGTATGAAGAAGATTATCCTTTAAAAGAGATTAAAGATATTATATCTGAGCTAACTTTAAGTGAAGAATTAATTGCTGTAGGAAAACATCTTAAAGAATTAACTTTGTGTTCTAGTATTGTGGCTTTTCAAACAATGTTGCCAAGTTCATTAAAAATCAAGAAAAGAAATAGTGATTATAATTTATATGATGAGTATATTTATTTAAAAAATGAAG
The DNA here is from genome assembly GCA_934096025.1 of uncultured Bacilli bacterium. GTDB lineage: Bacteria > Bacillota_I > Bacilli_A > RF39 > UBA660 > Onthocola_B. The sequence goes on along the minus strand of CAKOLP010000032.1, from coordinate 4,036 downwards.
CTGCTGCTATCCAGTATATGGAAATGAATAAAAATAGAAAAGCGCAAAATAAAGTTATAGAAAAATTGCTTCAGAATAAAGAAATATTAAAGAAGTCAGTTAATGCAAATATATGTAAAGCTTTAAAAGAAAATGATATTATTGGTATTAATAAAGTACATAAGTATCGTATAAATAAAGAGGGAAATAATTTATTAAAAGAATTAACTAAAGAGCAACAAAAAGTATATGAAAGTGTGAATTTAAATACATATAATACCTATTTACTTTATGGTGTAACGGGAAGTGGTAAGACAGAAATATATATTCATTTAATAAATCAAGTGATAAATATGGGGCGCACTGCTATATTATTGGTGCCAGAGATAAGTTTAACTACCCAGATTGCTAAGCGGTTTTATGAAGCCTTTGGAAGTGATGTTGCTATTTTAAATAGTTCTTTATCAGACGGAGAAAGATATGATGAGTATTTAAAGATTTATCGAGGGGAAGTTAAGGTTGTAGTAGGTACTAGGAGTGCTGTATTTGCACCGTTTAAAAATTTGGGTATAATTATAATGGACGAAGAAGATGCTAGTAGTTATAAACAAGATAATAATCCTCGGTATCATGCCAGGGACATTGCAAGTTTTCGGGCAAAATATAATAATATACCTTTGGTATTGGGGTCTGCTACACCATCTTTAGAAAGCATGGCACGAGCATTAAAAAATGTATATAAATTGTTAGTATTAAATAAAAGGGTTAATAATAAGTTACCTGTTATTTCTTTAGTAGATATGAAAGAAGAAATAAAAAATAGAAATCTTTTACTTAGTGAAAAACTAAAAAAAGAAATAAAGAACAGACTAGATAGAAAAGAACAAGTTATATTATTCTTAAATAGGAGAGGGTTTTCGACATTTATAAATTGTAGTAATTGTGGGTACGTTTTTAAGTGCCCGAGCTGTGATATTTCTTTAACTTACCATAAAAGTAATAATAGTTTAATTTGTCATTATTGTGGCTTTTATAAACATCTTGTAAATAAATGCCCGAAATGTCTGATGAATAGTTTGAACTTTTATGGTCTTGGGACAGAAAAATTAGAAGAAGTCTTAAAGCAAGAGTTTAAGAATGCCAGAGTAATACGAATGGATCAAGATACAACTAAAAATAAAGGGGCTCATGAGAAAATAATTAGTAGTTTTTATGAGGGCGAGTACGATATTTTAGTGGGGACTCAGATGATTAGTAAAGGGCTTGATTTTCCGAATGTTACTTTAGTAGGGGTAATAAATGCAGATACATCTTTAAGTATCCCTGATTATAAAGCTAGTGAGAATACTTTTTCTTTATTAAGTCAGATTGCTGGAAGAAGTGGGCGAGGAGAAAAGAGTGGAGAAGTAATTATACAAACATTTAATCCGGATAATTATGTAATTAATTATGTTAAAAATAATGATTATGCATCTTTTTATAAGCAAGAAATGAATTTTCGTCATAAATTAAATTATCCGCCATATTACTTTTTAATAGGTATAAGAGTTATTGGGTATGATTATAATGTTGTGTCATATGAAAGTAAAAATGCAGTTAAATATTTAAAGGATAATTTGAGTAGTAAGGTATATGTACTTGGACCAGCAGCTTTAAATGTTTTAAAGTTTAATAATGAGTATCGAATGCAGATAATAATTAAGTATCAAAAAGAAGATAATATAATGGAAGTTTTAAAGGCTTTAGATAAAAAATATGTAAATAATAAAAAGATGCACATAGAAATAGATGTTAATCCGATTAAAATATAACAAAAAGCCTTTACAACGGGTAGAAAGTATAGTATAATTCAAATATGTCAGCAAGGAAAATTGCTGAAAAATAAAAAAAGTAAAAAAAAGTATTGCCAAAATCTTAAAAATATTATAAAATAATAGAGGTTTTGTTAGTACGGGCTTGTAGCTCAGCTGGTTAGAGCGCACGCCTGATAAGCGTGAGGTCGGAGGTTCAAGTCCCCCCAAGCCCACCATTTAAATGGCCCGTTGGTGAAGCGGTTTAACACACATGCCTTTCACGCATGCATACATGGGTTCAAATCCCGTACGGGTCACCAATTTAGATTATAATCCCCTTATTGAAAAGGGGTTTTATTTTTTTGCTATAAATTTTACCAACTATTAAGGATATCTGTCTATTATTGTTTTGTGTATAAGAAAAAAACTGTTAGAACATTAAAATCTAACAGTTTTTAGATATCTTATTGGCGGAGTAGAGAGGATTTGAACCTCCGCGCCAGCATTCGCCGACCTAAATCCTTAGCAGGGATCCCTCTTCAACCACTTGAGTACTACTCCATAAGCTACTTCTATATTTTAATATAAAAGTAGATACTTGTCAATTGGCAATACATAAATTTCTTATATTATCGATTAAATCTTGTAATACAACCAAATAATCTTCATTGCTATTGTTGGCATCAGTGTTCATCATTGATTTAATGTCAACGGCATTTGCTTTGTTATCGTTAATTATACTTTTTATGTTGTCAGTGTAGTTGTTATCTAGAACAAAGATTGTTTTGTATTTTTTCTTAGCAAAACTATTTTTAATAGAATTAAGTGAACTTTCGGTTAGGGTTTCTTCATCTAAAGATACAATATTAAAACCATAATTTTCTAAAAATTTAAATACATTATCACTTACCACGATAGTGTTTGTGCCATTTTCTAAGGCTTTTTTTCCTATTTCTCTTAGTTCAGCATCTTTAATAGATAGTATTTCTGCTAGTTCATTGTATTTTTTTTCAACATTTTCAGTAATAATTGAGCTTTTCAAGTATTCTATTAAATAATCTTTTATGTTTTTAGCAAGCATTAAATAATTGTTTGGACTCATCCATAGTTCTTTTACACCATAAGTATAAGATAAACCGTTTGAAACATCTATTATTAGTAAGTTACGGTTTTTATTTATTAAATTTTTGGTAATGTTTTTTTCATTGCTTAGACCATTGTAGATAAAAAGGTCAGCATTTGCATATTTTTTTGTCTGTTTTTCCGTTAACTTATAGTTTAAAACATCTGCTCCGGCTGGATAAATGCTCTCAATATTGGCATAGTCTTTATATAAAAACTCAGTTAAATATTTAATTGGATATATCGTTGTATAGATAGTTGAGTTTTCTAAATTATCTTTTTTTAAACTACATCCACTTAATAAAATAAGGGTTGCAAGTAGTAATATTATTTTTTTCATTTTTTTCCTTTCTTTTTTAATGGGTCATAGCCATAAGAACTAAAAGGGTTACACCTTAAGATACGTTTAAATCCTAAAAATGTGCCTTTTAAAACTCCATATTCATTTATGGCTTCGTATGTATATTCACTACAACTGGGAGTAAATCTACAAAAAGAATGCACATGAAATGGAGTAATTTGATATATTTTTATTAATTTTAAAAATAATTTTTTAATCATAATACATCTCTAAAAAATTGTACTATATTTTTATGATTTTGTAAATGTTTTCAAAATTAGAAAAATTTGTTATAATTAAAAAAGATGGGATTGATAACATGGATTTTTTAAAGGTATTTGGAATAGAAATTAAGAATAAGGAACTTTTACAAACAGCCCTTACACATAGTAGTTATGCTAATGAACATGGTGGGGATTGTTATGAAAGACTGGAGTATCTTGGAGATGCTGTCTTAGAACTTGTTATGAGTGAATATTTTTATTTGACTACAGATTTTAAAGAGGGGATAATGACCAGGCTTCGGGCTAATTTTGTATGTGAAAAAGCTTTGGCTACCTTTTTTAAAGAGTTAGGTTTTGATAAATATATTAGAGTGGGGCATGGGCAAGAAAAGAAATTAAATGATACAATTATTGCTGATGTTTTCGAAGCTGTTTTGGCTGTTATTTATTTAGACCAAGGTTTTTTTGTTGCTAGGGATTATGTAAGACAAGTAATTGGACCTTACATTGAAGCAAAAAGAGATTTTAATGAAGATTATAAAACTAAACTACAAGAAGTAGTGCAAACAGATAAGAAG
>CAKOLP010000031.1 GCA_934096025.1 uncultured Bacilli bacterium | reverse complement strand
TGGGGGCATTACGGTATAGCTCGGGAAATAGCGGCTATTACAAATCATGAACTAAAAAAATTAGACCTAGCTAAAATTGAAAATGATAAAGAAGACCTAGATATCAAAATATCAGACCCTAATCTTTGTTATAGGTATACTGGCTTAAAAATAGAAAACATTACAAATAATAAAACCCCTTTAGAAATGCAAATATTCTTGCATTCAATCGGTTATAATTCTAATTCTTTAATAGTAGATTTAACCAATTATGTCATGGTAGAATTAGGTCAACCAATGCACGCTTTTGATTCTCGTGTGGTAAAAAATATTGAAGTAAGTCTTGCGCATGATTGTGATGAATTTACTACTCTAGACGGAGTTCCCAGAAAATTATCTAAAAATAATTTAATGATAAAAAATGATGATAAATATTTTGCTATAGCAGGCGTTATGGGCGGAGAAAATAGTGAAATTAGACCTGATACCAATTCTATATTTTTAGAATCAGCGACATTTAATGCTGGCTCAGTTAGAAAAACAGCTACTGAGTTAGGCTTAAGAACTGAAGCAAGTGCTAGATATGAAAAATCTCTAGACCCTAATATGACATCTATAGCAATAGAAAGATTAGTATATTTATTAAAACAAGAAAATAAAGAATTAAATATTTCTTCAAACCTAACAGATGTATATGTAAAACCTTTAACTGAGGCAACGATTAGATTAAATAAAGAAACTTTATCAAAATATCTAGGGGTAACTTTAAGCGATGATAAAATCAAAGAAATATTAGAAAAACTAGAATTTAAATTAGATATACAAAACACTTACATAGATGTTACGGTACCAACATTCAGACATAGTAAAGATATAAATATTGAACAAGACATTATTGAAGAAATAGCAAGGATATATGGCTTAGAAAATTTTACTCCAAAACCTTTAAAATTAGATTTAACCAATAATGAATTAGAAACAACATTTAATCAAGAATATGAAGTAAAAGAATATTTGGCTACAAAATATAATCTTCATGAAGTTCACAGTTATATTTGGTATGACACAGCACTACTAAAGAAATTAGAAATAACAAAGACTGGTGTAAAAGCTTTAGGTAAAGTAGAAAATAATATTTTACGTGATGACTTAGGCTTCTCTTTATTAAATATAGTGGAAAGAAACTTCAAGAATCTAAATCAATTTGGCATTTTTGAAATAGGAACAATAATTCAAAATAATGAAAATAAACGTGTATTAAGTATTATCCTTACAGACAGCGAAAACAATTTAGCAGATATTTATATGACAGCTAAAAGTATTTTAATATCACTATTTAAAACTTTAAAACATCAAGCAATTAAATTAACAAATAATGCCGAAACTCAAGAATACTATGACTTAGCTTTAAGTAAGAATATATCTATCGAAGACCAAAAATATGGTGAATTAAATGTTCTTAAAAAGACTTATACCAATAAATTAGCTAAGAAAAAATCTATTGTAGTAATTGATATTGATTTTGACTTATACGAAAAATTAAACAAAATCCCAGTTACAGAAGTATTAGTAAGTAAATATCCAGAAGTTTTACTTGATTACACAATTATATTACCAGAAAATAAAAAATACAGTGATTTAGAACAAGTATTAGAATTATTCAAGAGTAACTTAATAAAATCTTATAGTTTAGTAAGTGTATACGAAAATAAATATACAATAAAATACACTATCGGAAGCAACGATAAAACACTTGGTCAAAAAGATTTACATAATTTCAAAGATAGATTTTTAGCGCATGTTAAAGCTTCAGGTTTTGATATAAAGGAATAGACATTTGTAAAAACATTTGTCTTTTTTTCGGCAAATAATCTTTTCCTCTTTTCTCTCTTATGTTATAATAGTAACATAAGTTACCTAGGTAAAAGGAGGAGTATAATGAAAACAGCAGTAGATATAAGTAAGGAACAAATAGTTAAAACCGCTGTAAAAATGGTAGATAGTAAAGGGTGGGAAAGCATAAATGCAAGAAACTTAGCAAAAAGCTTAGGAATTTCCACTAAGCCCTTATACCGTATATATAATAATATGGAAGAAATTAAAGAAGATATTTACAAAGAAATTAGCCGAGAATATGATGTTTTCTTAAAAAGTAGAATAGATAACCGAAAAGCACTATTGACATTATGTATAGCATATGTAGAATTTGCAAAAAAATATAAAAACTTATTTATATGTCTATTTTTAAGTAATAATCTAAAATGGAATTCAGTTGAAAATGTGTTGGATGAAAAATGGAATCAATCTACTATAATTAATTTAGTAAATAAAAAAGGCTTGTCTTTTGATGCTGCTAAAAATCTTTTTATTAACATGTGGCTTTACGCCAATGGTTTAGCAACTCTTATAGCAACTAACGAACTTGATATTAAAGAAGATGAAATTATAGTAAAAATAGTGAAATTATATAAATTGTTAACTCATGTCGAATAAAGTTCTTTACAAAGATAGTGAAAAAAAGTATAATTTAAAACATGGAGGTTATAATGAAAAAGTATTTTTTAATAGTTATTATGCTTGCGTGTTTTTTTATGACAACTAAAGTAGAAGCAAAAATTAGTTTACCAGAAAAAACAGATCATGAAAAAGTAACAGTTTATTTATTTAGAGGCCAAGGGTGTACTCACTGCCGTGAATTTTTATCATATTTTATTAATAAATATCAAAAATATGAAGATTATTTTGAAATAGTAGCATATGAATCATGGAATAATGAAGATAATAAAAATTTTTTGTTAGAGCTTAAAGAAAGATTTAATGAAAAAGAAATTACTGCTTCTGTTCCTTACATTGTAATAGGGGACACATATCATTCTCCAGGGTATCGAAATGGGGAAGAAGTTATCGAGGAAGCTTTAAGTGCATACCAAGATGACAAATATACAGATGTAGTTGCAAGTATGATAAAAGATGAAAAATTAAATCTTAAGAAAGAAACTATAAAAGAAGCTGCGGCAAAAGAAGAACTAATTAAATTAGATGAAAACGGCGAAATCAAGTCTAAACTTAACGACGGTGTAGTTGTAGGAATTATCTTCGGAATAGTAGTTTTAGGTTTTGCAGGATTAGTATTCTTTTCTAGAAAATAAGCAAGTAGTAATTTACTATTTGTTTTTTGTTTTAATGAAGTAAAATATCGATAATATAACATATTAAATCATTGGTAGTTGTATACCTTAACTAAGGTTATATTATCTTTTCTATTATAAAAAGGCCGCATCATAAGTAAGCTTACTTTAAAAAAGACATATAAAAACTGTTAATAAGTATGAAGTTATTAACAGTTATTTTAGCTCCCCACTAAATTTCGAAGAACCGTTATTTAAATTTATTTATTATTAAAGATATTTATTAACCACATATTTTCTTGAACCATCTTTATTTAAATAGTATGATTCGATTACTTCTTTATTATTGTTTACAGTAATAGAAACTTCAATATAAAGACTATAACCCACAATACCATTACCAGTATTATTTAATATAGCACTATATTCATTTGTTAAGTATATATCCTTAGTATTAAGTTTTATTTTACTTAATTCTTTTTTAAGTTTTTCTTCTTCAGTTGTTATTAAATTTTTAACAGGTTTTAAAGTATTTTCGTTTTGATATAAATTTAAATCAACAGCACAACCATTTTCAGTAATATCTACAGCTAGATTATATTTTGTAGAGTCATAAACTGAGTTTCCATATTTACAATTTTTAGGAACAGTATTACTAGATTTATTTCCTATAGTAAGAGTAGTTGACACCGGAGCAGTATAATTACCAGATTCATCAGAAGCAACAATTTGGATTGTATATGTTCCCTCGTCAGTAAAACTACTATAATCAATTTTTTCAGCATCTTGTGTTACTCCTAAAGAGTAATATTCTACGTTACAGTCTTTTTTACTATTATCAACACATTTTTTTACAAAGTCTTTAGGTTTATAAGTTTCCCCTTTGGCAATAGTTAGGTCTTTTAATTGTAATGTTGGACTTTCAGTATCTACTACTATTAAAATTCCCTCATAATTTTTTCCATAAATCTTAATATTTACACCATAGCTACCTACTTCATCAAGGTTAACTTTACTAAAGTCAGCTTTAATATCACTTTCTTTTACATTTTGTAATTCTTTAAAGAATAATGTTTTATCTGGAAGTGATGTATTAACCTCTACTGCAACAGACTCTCCTAATTCAATTACGGCATCTTTATGACTATCTTTTTTATTAATACTCATAAGTAAAGCAATTGCTATAAGGATTAAAATACCTACAATACCACCAATAACTATGGTTGACGTAGAAAAATTGTTTTTCTTTTTTACTTTTTGATTAAAAAATTTTCTGGCCACTTTTTATCCTCTCCTTAGTATTTTAATATTAACATACTTTTAATAATCTTCCAATAATTTTCATAAAATTTTGTTGTAAAATATAAAAAAATATGATAATATCTTAAGTGCAAGTTTATATATTTTATAAAATTGTTAAGTGGAGGGGATAATGCGGACTTGCCCTTTAACCACTTACGCGAGAAAAAATTATAGGAGGTGTTTTTCGTGGCTAAAGAAGTCGTAAAGAAAATAAAATTACAAATTGAAGCTGGTAAAGCAACACCTGCACCACCAGTTGGTACTGTTTTAGGGCCTGCAGGAATTAATCTTGGAGAATTCTGTACTAAGTTTAATGAAGCAAGTCGTGATAAAATGGGTGATGTTGTACCTTGTGAAATAACAATTTATGATGATCGTTCTTTTGATTTTGTTTTAAAAACTGCTCCAGCAGCATTCTTACTTAAAAAAGTTGCTAAGATTAAAAGCGGTAGTAAGAAAGGTGCTAATGAAACTGTAGCAACAATTACACAAAAAGAATTAAGAGAAATAGCAGAAACTAAGATGCCTGATTTAAATGCTTATGATGTAGAATCAGCAATGAAAACTATTGCCGGAACTGCTCGTAACATGGGTATTGCTATTGAAGGATTAAATGACGCTGAATTAAAAGAACAAGAAAAAGAAGCAGAAAAAGAAGAAAAAGAACAAGCAAAGCGTGAAGAACAATTAGCAGAAATGGAAGCTGAAGCAAAAGAACTTGCTGAGGGAAATGTTGAAGTTCCAACGCACGCTGATGAAAATAACGCAGAATAAAAAAATAAATAAGTGTCCGCTTAATTAACCACAGTTAGGAGGTAAAAAATGAAAAAATATGGAAAAAAATATGTGGAAGCATCAAAGAATGTAGATAAAAATGTAGCATATAATTTAGATGATGCAATTAAATTGGCAAAAGAAACATCTGTTACTAAGTTTGATAGTACAATAGATGTAGCAATCAAATTGAATATTGACCCTAAAAAAGCCGATCAACAATTAAAGGGAGCATTATCATTACCAAATGGTACTGGTAAATCTAAAAAGGTATTAGTTATTGCTAAAGGAGCTTTAGCTGAAGAAGCAAAAAATGCTGGTGCTGATTATGTTGGGGAAAAGGACTTACTTGATAAGATTAAAAATGAAAACTGGTTTGATTTTGATGTTGTAGTTGCAACTCCAGATATGATGCCAGAAGTTGGAAAAATTGGTAACATCCTTGGACCTCGTAATTTAATGCCAAACCCTAAAACAAATACAGTTACAACAAAAGTTGGTGCTGTAGTAGAAGACCTTAAAAAAGGTATGGTAACATTTAAAAATGATAAGTTTGGTAATATTCATACTGTAATTGGTAAAGTATCATTTGATGCAGATAAACTAAAAGAAAACTTAGTTTATGTTGTAAATGCTATATCAAGACTTAAGCCAAGTGCAGTTAAAGGAACATTCGTACAAAATATTGCTATTTCTACAACTATGGGACCTGGAATAAAAATAGATAAAAATAGTTTTGACAATTAATAAAACTTATAATATAATACAAGTTAGAAAAAGCGAAACCGAAGACAGTAGGCAAATGTAAGACCTACCGAGGGGATACTTAAATACTTTTAAGCTTCCCTCTTGGAAGCTTTTCTAATATATTAAGGAGGAGAAAATGGCAAGCACAAAGATTCTTGAACAAAAGAAACTTGTTGTTAGTGAAATTGCTGACAAACTTAAAACAAGTGAAAGTGTTATAATTTTTCAATATCAAGGAATGACTGTTGAAGAATTAAGTGAATTAAGACGCGAATTAAAAAAAGTTGATTCTGAAGTTAAAGTTTACAAAAACACCTTACTTAAGAGAGCTGCTGAAGAACTTAACATTAATCTAGACGGATTTTTAGAAGGCCCTAATGCTATTTTGTTTGGTAAAGAATTGTTAGAACCAATAAAAATAGTAAGTAGCTTTGCAAAAAAATACGATAAACTAGATATTCGTATTGGTGTAATAAGTGGCGACGTAGCAGATTTAGCTACAATTAAAGAATACGCAGAAATCCCATCAAGAGAAGGCTTATTAACGATGTTAGCTGGTGGAATGATGCAATATGTAAAAGATTTAGCAATAGGTTTAAATTTATATGCTGAACAATTAGAAGGGAAGGAATAATTATGGCAAAATTAAACAAAGAAGATTTTATTAGTAGTTTAAAAGAAATGACTATTCTTGAAGTAAAAGAATTAGTAGATGCAATGAAAGAAGAATTTGGTGTAGATCCAATGGCTGTTGCTGTAGCTGCTGCTCCAGCTGCTGCTGCTGAAGAAGGACCATCAACTAAAACAGTTGTATTAAAATCAGCTGGTGGAAACAAAATTGCAGTTATTAAAATCATTAAAGAAATTACTGGTTTAGGATTAGTTGAAGCAAAAGGTTTAGCTGATAACGGAGGAAATCTTAAAGAAAACATTCCTGCTGAAGAAGCTGAAGCTATCAAAACTCAATTAACTGAAGCTGGTGCAGAAGTAGAATTAGTTTAATAAAATCTTTAAAAGGGCATAATATTTGCTCTTTTTTTATGTTTGTGAACTTTATAAAGAATAAAAAAGCAAAAACAAGTAAAGGATTAGAAAAAAATAAATAAAAATAATTTTAGCAAATTTTATAAAATCAAGTGTAAAAAATAGTAAAACTCATAAAACAATTAAAAAAAGACAAAAAAATCTATCAAGATTGACTTTAATTAAGAGTTTTACTATAATTTAAAAGACAGGTGAAAAAGATGAAAAAAGAAATTAAAGGAATTATTAAAAATAAAAATGGGTGGGGATTATCAGAGATGTTATTTTTAAGCATTTTGCTTTTGCTTTGTTTGCTAGTAGCATCATATTTTATCTATATTCTTTACAAAAATTTAGGAATATAAAAGCTTGACAATCATATAAAAATAATGATATAGTAATACTGCAAAAAAGCACAGTTCTGCCTTGGTAGAACTTACTTTATAGCAGAGTTTGATACACCAGGTTGTGTGTTAATGAAAGGAGAGAGATACAATGCCAACGATACACCAATTAGTAAAGGATGGTCGTAAGAACAAGAAAAGAAAAAGCAAAAGTCCAGTATTAAATGTTGGATATAATACGCTTGAAAAGAAACAAACTGATGCTAAGAGTCCACAAAAAAGAGGTGTTTGTACAAAAGTTGCTACAACAAAACCTAAAAAACCGAACTCAGCATTAAGAAAATACGCTCGGGTTAGACTTTCTAATGGAAAAGAAATCGATGCTTATATCCCTGGTATTGGTCATAATCTACAAGAACACAGTGTTGTTTTAGTAAGAGGTGGTCGTGTTAAGGATTTAATCGGTGTTCGTTACCATATCGTAAGAGGTACACTTGATACTCACGGCGTACAAGATCGTAAACAAGGTCGTAGTAAGTACGGTGCAAAAAAAGATAAAAAATAGTAGATAGGAGGATAAAAAATGCGTAAAAGACGTGCAGTTAAAAGAGATGTATTACCAGATCCTATATATAATTCAAAAGTTGTTACTAAATTAGTAAATCAAATTATGTTAGATGGTAAAAAAGGTACAGCTCAAAAAATATTATACGAAGCTTTTGAAATTGTAGAAAAACAAACTGGAAAACCAGCATTAGAAGTTTACAATCAAGCTTTAGAAAATATTAAACCAGCTCTAGAAGTTAAATCACGTAGAGTTGGGGGTTCTAATTATCAAGTTCCAATGGAAGTTAAAGATGATAGAGCTCAAACACTAGCTTTAAGATGGTTAGTAAACTATGCAAAATTAAGAAATGGAAAGGGAATGGCCATTAATCTTGCAAACGAAATTATTGATGCTTCAAATGGTACAGGTGGAGCATGTAAAAAACGTGAAGATACACATAGAATGGCAGAAGCAAATAAAGCATTTGCTCATTATAGATGGTAATTGCGTATGGCTAGAGACGTTTCAATTGACAAATTAAGAAATATCGGTATCATGGCTCACATCGATGCTGGTAAAACAACTACAACAGAAAGAATATTATTCTTAACTGGTATTAC
>CAKOLP010000030.1 GCA_934096025.1 uncultured Bacilli bacterium | reverse complement strand
CAAGAAGAAGCATTAAATAAGAATACATTTGTAAGAACTGGTTATACATTCCTTGGTTGGTCAAAAGATAAGAATGCTAAAACAGCTACATATACTGATATGCAAAGTATTTATAATTTAACGAGTGAACCAAATAAAACATTTGTGTTCTATGCCGTATGGAGTGCTAATACTTATACGATTAAATATGATGCTAATGGTGGAACTGGTTATATTAGTGATTCTCTTCATACTTATGATGTATTAAAGAGTTTAAACAAAAATAATTTTGTAAGAACTGGTTATACTTTCCTTGGCTGGTCAAAAGATAAGAATGCTAAAACGGCTACATACAAAGATATGGAAAACGTATCTAACTTAGCAACTGAAAATGGTAGTGTTGTTACTTTATATGCGGTATGGAGTGCTAATACTTACACAATTAAATATGATGGTAATGGTGCTACATCTGGTCAAATGGAAAATTCTACACATGTTTATGATATTTTAAAGAACTTAAATAAGAATAGATATGAAAAGATTGGTTATACTTTCCTTGGTTGGACAAAGACTAAAGGATCTAAACAAGTTGATTATACTGATGAAACTGGCGTTATTAATTTAGCAACAGAAAATGGTAGTGTTGTTACTTTATATGCAGTATGGAGTGCTAATACTTATACAATTAAATATGATGGTAATGGTTCTACATCCGGTCAAATGGAAAATTCTCATCTTACTTATGATGTAACTTTCCGTTTAACTAAAAATAGTTATTTACGAAAAGGATATACATTCCTTGGTTGGTCAGAAGATAAGAATGCTACAACACCAACTTACCTTGATGAAACAGTTATTGTTAACTTATCAACAACACCTAATGATGTAGTTGTTTTATATGCGGTATGGAGTATAAATACATATACAATTAATTATTATTTAAACGATGAACAAGATAGTGCTCATCCTGCTGATAAGGTTACTAATCCTTTAACTTATACTGTTGAAGATTACTATGTCTTAAATAATCCTACAAGAAAATATTATATTTTCCTTGGTTGGTATACAGAAAAAGTAGGCGGAACTAAAGTTACAGAATTAAATAATAGTGTTGGTAATATGAACTTATATGCTCATTGGCAAGAAGAGGTATTTATTGTTACAGCTTATGATGAGTCAGGTGGTAGTTTAGGAACATTTAATTCTCGATATGGTGAAATTGATTTATCAGTTAAATACAATTATAACTCATATAGATATAATGTTACATGGGTAAACGCCGATGGTTCTAGTATAAATGCTACGTATGATAATATTACTAAGAAACTTTCTAATATAACTTCTAATATGACCATTAAGGCAATAAGAACCGATCGTTATTTCAATGTCAATATCATCTATAAAGATAAAGACAACATGGCAACTCTTGCAAAATTCGATTTTGTGAATAAGATTGCTGGAATAAGTTTAGATCATATTAAATGGGGCGATAAGATTGCTGGACTATCTAGACAGATTGTAATAAGAAGTGGCAACTTAAATGTCTTCTATATGACAACTTTCGATGAAATAAATTGGAATTATATAACACCATTATACGATAATAGTAACCGTAAAGATATAAACGATAATATGATTTTCCATGTTGATAATGACAAAGATGAATTGACAATTATTGTTCTTTGTGTTCAACCATCCGCAATTGTTAGTGATTCGGCTATTGTTGAAACGGATAACTTTAATTACAAAGAAGCTATTTTCTTTGAAACTGTTGATGAAGCTTTCACATATTGTGCAGGTCAAACAAAAAATTTATATTTAAGATTATTTGGTACAGCAAATTATGATAGTAAAACAATTTTAGCTGGCGATTGCATAACTAATCAAACAACGATAAATGCTTATAACTTTAATAGTGGAACATACAACTTTACAACTTCAAGTTATAAAATTGATCTTAAGAATAATACGCTAACGAAGAATATCAATATGCCTGCTAATGTTAAGATTATTTTACCTTACAATAGAAGTGATGTTGAAAATGATGGTTATATTAATTTACTTAATACGAAGAAGACTGCCTATAGTGCTGTTCATTCTATCCTAAAAATCGCTTCCGGAGTGACTTTAACTATTAATGGTAATTTAACCGTTGGTGGTGAAATTGTTGACAGTAATTCTTATGTTGAATCCCATGGATTCTTAATGAATGATGGTAAGATAATAATTAATTCAACAGCTACCTTAAATGCTTGGGGCTTTGTTGGAGGAGCCGGTAGTATTGAAACCGTATCGGGTGCTTTGATTACTGATGTATTATGTATTTATGATTGGCCAGGTGGATCAGTTGCCCTTGCGAGAAGAAATATTAATATTTTCCCATTTGAAAGTTATTCTTTCCATAATATTAGTTGTAAAACAACCATAGTTTATGGTGCTAAGTTTGATGCTTGGACGCAAATTTATGCAGCTGGTGCATGGATACAAAAATCATTCTTATGTTTCATTGGTACAGGAGGATTATTTGAACTTACTTCACCTACCGCTTATGTTGTTCATAGCGCTGAAGACACTTATAATACTTTAAATCAAACTACTGGTGCTATTTCTTTAGTAGATTCTGGTATGAATTCATCATTTACATCTAGACATCAAGATACAACCCAACGAGAAGTTCTAGACATTTATGGTGATTTCAAAGATAACTATATTTCTATTGAAATTCAAGGTTATGGAATTAAAACAAGTACTTTAATGGCAATGCCAATCGGCTTTATGCGAATCAATGTAAAGAGCGGTAATGGTATTTTGAAAGAAAATTCTTATAAGTTCTTACCAGGCTCATCACTTACAGTTGAAGAGGGAGCAAGTTTGACATTTGATGATAACACTAATGTTATTTTCTATAGCGATTATGCTGATAATTATAATTATTTGAAGGATGATATTACTAGTTTGTCTGGTGTAGATAATGAACTTTCATATATCTACAATCATAAGATGTGGTATGCATATTATAATTATTGTGTTAAATATAATACTTCAACAAAAGCTTTCGAAAACATTGCTAAACAAACACCAAGTGTATCATTTGGTGCTGAGTGTATTGTTAAAGGAACTTTAGTGTCAAAAGGAAGCCTTGTTGGTAATATTTATAAATATTCTACGGGTAAAATTAATACCTTGAAGACAACATTAGATGTTATGAATGTAACAGAAATTGATATGGTTCTAATTGTAATAAAATACTATTATGTTACGGTAGAGCTAAACATTATCAATAAATAAAAATAAATAAAAAGTAATCAAGTTTTTTCTAGTCTTGATTACTTTTTGTTTGTTATATAATTACATTTATGGTATAATAAGAATAGAATAACTAAATGTATTAAAATTAATTGGAGGAAGGTTATGCAGAAAAAAATAAAGATTTTTCTAATGTTATTTAGTATACTTGTGATATTTGGATTAACATCATGTAAAAAAAGTGGCGAATATAGTATAAAATACGTTGTCGATGAAGGTATTATGCCGGATGTTTATGCCACAAAATATAATGAAAATGATTCTGACATATCGTTACCAGCACCTTCAAAAGAAGGTTATACATTTGGAGGCTGGTATGATAATCCTCGTTTTTTAGGTGCCGCAACGATTAAAATTACTAGTGGAACAACTGGTGATTTAACTTTTTATGCTAAGTGGGTGGTAGCTACATTTAAAGTAGAATTTAATATGAATGGGCATGGAAAAGATATTGATTCACAAATGGTTCAATATGGTCAAAAAGTTGAAGTTCCCCCTGTTCCAACAGCTACTGGTTATACCTTTGTTGGTTGGTATATCGATGCTGCTTTAAATATCAGTTATGATTTTTCAAAAGAAGTAAAAAGTGAAAGAACCTTATATGCTAAGTGGGAGATTAATAAATATAATCTTACCTTTACAGTAGATGGTAAAACTTATGAAAGTGACGAAAAAGAATTTGGCGAAAGTATAAAAGCTCCTAAAGATCCAAGTAAAGTCGGTTATACTTTTATTGGTTGGGATAGTGAAATTCCTGCTAAAATGCCAGCGAAAGATTTAAATTTCAATGCTAAATGGTCCCTAAATAAATATAAAATTAATTATGAATTAGATGGTGGAATTCTTGATGGATTATATCCAACTACTTATACAATCGAAGATGATGATATTACCCTTCCAGTTCCTTTAAAAGAAGGTTATACTTTCCTTGGCTGGTTTGATAATGTAGATTTTATAGGGGAAGAAGTTACAACTATTAAAAAAGGTAGTACGGAAGAAGTTACCATTTATGCTAAGTGGAGCATTAATACATTTACGGTTGATTTTAATTTATTAGGACATGGTAGCGAAATTTTAAGTCAAAAAGTGAATTATGGTTCTACTGCTAAAATGCCTTTAACGCCTAGTGAGGTTGGTTATACTTTTTCAGGTTGGTTTACTGATGAAGAATGTACAAGTGCTTTTAATTTTAATATTTCAATAACGAGTGATTTAACGTTATATGCTAAATGGGAGATTAATCAATATACTTTATCATTTGATACTTCCGGTGGTAGCATTATTGATAAGATGATTTTAGATTATGGAAGTCCTATTGATTTAACTAATTTAATACCTACAAGAGATGGTTATTCTTTTGCTGGTTGGGGTGATGATGTGCCATCAACAATGCCAGCTTACGACTTAACTCTAAAAGCTGAGTGGAATATTGTTACTTATCAAATAATGTATTTTGTAAATGATGGTGTTATGCCAGATAACTATATAACAAGTTATACAATTGAATCTAATTCCTTTGTTTTACCTTTGCCTACCAAGAATGGATATCACTTTGATGGTTGGTATGAATTAGAAGATTTTACTGGTTATGTTGTCAGTATGATAGCTAAGGGTACTTGTGGTACGAAAGTGTTCTACGCAAAATGGACTTTAATTAATTATAAAATTACTTATTATTTGGATGGTGGAATCAATAGTTCCTCAAATCCCGATACCTATACAATTTTATCTAGTGATATAAAGTTAGAAAGACCTACCAAAGCGGGATTCACCTTCATTGGTTGGACTTCACCTACTTTAGATGACTTAACAATGGATGTAACAATTAAAGCTGGCTCTACTGGTGATATCTTCTTTACCGCTAATTGGGGCCAAGATATTTATACAATTACATATCATGTAAATGATGGTATTATGCCAGATGAATATCCTACTTCTTTTAGAGTTGATAGTGATAGTTTTAGTTTACCATTACCAACGAAAAAAGGATTTACTTTTGGTGGTTGGTATCAAGATTCATCTTATCTTTCAAATCCTATGTATAGTGTTGAAAGAGGTACTTATAAGAACTTAGAGCTATATGCTAAGTGGAATATTAATTATTATAAAATTACTTTTGATACTGCGGGTGGAAATCAAATTTCTTCCTTAACATTTGCATATGATTCTTTAATTGTTTTACCAGATAACCCTATCAAAGATGGTTACAAATTCCTTGGTTGGGATATTAATGTGCCTGAAAAAATGCCTGATTATGATTTGAATTTAACTGCTTTATGGAGCATTATCACCTATACAATTACTTACAATCTAGATGGTGGAAAAATTACTGGTAAATATATTGAAAATTATAATATTAAATCTTTAGATATTATTTTGCCAATACCTTCAAAAGAGGGTTATAAGTTTGATGGTTGGTACTTAAATCAAAAATTTGATGGTGAAGCTATAGAAAAGATTAAAACCGGTAGTACTGGAAATCTTGTTTTATACGCAAAATGGAATGTAGATAAACATACAATTACTTTTGATAATAACGGTTTAGGAATTGCCCCTGAACTTCAAATTGTTGATTATGGTAGTAAGGTTGTAAGACCTAATGACTTAGTTGAAACAGGATATACATTTGTGGGTTGGTATCAAGAAAAGACTTGTATCAATGAATATGATTTTAATACTTTAGTAACCGGTGATTTTACGCTTTACGCAAAATGGGAAATTAATGAATATAAAATCACTTTTGATACCTCTGGCGGTACTCCTATCGATCCAATTGTTTTAAAATATAATAGTACAATTCTGTTAAATGTAAGTTCTACTAAAGATGGTTATCGATTTAATAATTTTATTGAAGAAGTGCCTGAGAAGATGCCTGCTCATGATCTTAAATTAACAGTAAAATGGGATTTAGTGACTTATAACATTACATATGTATTATCTGGTGGTGAAATTGAAGGCGAATATGTAAAAGACTACACAATTGAAACGCCTAATTTCTTCTTACCAGTTCCTCATCAAACCGGTTATAAGTTTATAGGTTGGTTTATTGATGAAGATGGTTCTACTAATGCTATTACCGAAATTCCTTTAGGAACTTTTGGTGATTTAACATTGTATGCTAAATGGCAAATAAATGGTTATAAAGTAACCTTTGTTGATCTTATGTTAAATACGAAAACAATTGTACAAGTAGTTGATTATAATACGCAAGCTAAAATGCCAGTGATGGAAGAAGTAGCCGGATATACATTTGATGCTTGGTATCAAGATTCTAATCTTACTAAAATATACGATTTTTCTACTTTAGTAACAGAAGATATAACTTTATACGCTAAATGGAATTTAAATGAATATACTTTAACTCTTTTAGTTAATGGTGAAGTATATTTAAAAGTTAAAAAATTATATCTAGCTAATATTGAAAAAATTGATGATCCAATCGTTACTGGTTATAATTTCATAAAATGGGAAAGGGAAATTCCTGCCACTATGCCAGCTAGTGATTTAACAATTGAAGCTGTTATGGAAGAGGTTATTTATACGATTGAATATGATTTAGATGGCGGAACTAATGACTTATCTAATCCTAAAGAATTCACAATTAATACACCAACAATTATTTTACTAGCTCCAGTAAAAGAAGGATATAGTTTTAAAGGTTGGTATGATAATGTTGAATGTATAGGCGCAAGTATTGAGCGTATTACTACCGGAACAACTATGAATATTAAGTTATTCGCAAAATGGGAAATTAACCAATATACACTTACATTTATTGTTGGTGATGAAGTGTTAACCAAGATAACTCAAGATTACAACACGGTTATTACTAAGCCAGATGATCCTACTAAAACCGGTTATACATTTATTGGTTGGGATAAAGAAGTTCCAACAAACATGCCAGCTTGTGATATGACTTTTACAGCTCAGTTTGATATAATAACTTATGCAATTACGTATGTTTTATATGATGGTAGTTTTACGGGAAAATATACTAGTAATTATACTGTTGAAACTCCTACTTTCAAATTAGAAAATCCTACTAAAACGGGTTACACCTTTATGGGATGGTATAATAGTGATGACTTTAATGGTAATGTTATAACGGAAGTTAACAAAGGCACAATCGGTGATTTAACTTTCTACGCAAAATGGCAAATTAATACTTATACGATAACTTTTGTTAATACTTATGAAAATGCTGGTAAAGGAACTTTACCACCAAGTCAATTAATAGAGTACGGATCTAAGGTTAAAGAACCTGCTGAATTAGTTTGTACTGGTTATACTTTTGATGGTTGGTACTTAGATTATAACTGTTATAACTTATATGATTTCGATACTTTAGTAACCGGTGATTTAACATTATATGCAAACTGGATTACTAACACCTATACGATTAAATTTATCGTTGATGGTGAAGTAAAACGTATGATAACTCAATATTATGATACATTAATTCCATCAATTGATGATCCGGTTCTACAAGGATTTACGTTTGTTGGTTGGAATCAAGAAATACCTCAAAGAATGCCAGCTTACAATATGGAAATTACGGCGATATTCAAAATAAATCAATACACTTTAACCTTTATGGTTGATGATGTTGTTTATATTGAAATTAAAGGTGATTATAAGAGTAAAGTAACAATTCCTACACCACCGGTTAAAGAAGGTTATAAATTTATAGGTTGGGATCAAGAGATACCTTCAAGAATGCCAGCTTATAATATGACTTTTAAAGCTATATTCCAAGAAATTGATAACATTAGTGGAGTGATGAAAGTAGATATTGTGGTATTTAAAAAAAAGGATTTATTTAAATAAAATCAAATTATTTATGTGGATGAGATTCTATTAGTCTTATCCACATTTTTTTAAAAAATTAATAATAAATTAACATTTATACGGTAAAATAATAATATGAAAAAGAGAATTTGGAATGAAATTTTAAAACTAATAGGTCTTGATAAAAATCCTATTGATAAACAAATAGAAACAACCAAAATTAAATTAAATGATTTTTATATTGGTTATCAACACTTTGTTATTTTAGAATTAATAGGTGATGATTTGATTATTTCTAATAAAATAATTTCTTTAATTGTTAAAAATCATTTAAATATCTATTGGTTTCCTTCCTATCGTTTATTAGAAGAGAGTCAAGATTTACTTCAAAACAGTAAAAACGAAACCCTATTTG
>CAKOLP010000029.1 GCA_934096025.1 uncultured Bacilli bacterium | reverse complement strand
AAATTAAGTAAGTCTGTTGTTGCTGTTATAGCATCAATTTTGGCATTACTTTCCGTGCCACCTTGGGCTTGAAAGTAGGCAAAAGATGCACCAACAATGACTAAAAGGAAGGCAACAATTCCTAATAAAGCCATGATTTTTTTGTTATTATTTTTCATAAACATTCTCCTTATCTTTCTATAAAATCATATCATTATTTGTTATTCTTTACAAGTCCTTTTTATGGAAAACCTTCAATTCGTATTAAAATGAATTATCCAAAATAATAGTCATTGCTAAGGCAGCAATGGTTTTATTTTTTCACGTATTTCTTTTGGACATTCTACATATAAATCTAATAATTCTGCTCCAGAAAAAATACCATAGTAACTATCTGATATAATTAAGTAATTTGCTTCATTAAATAGTACTATATCTCCTTGTTCTTCATTTAATGCTTTGAACATACTAAAAAGATTGCATGCTAAAAAGTCATACAAATTTAGCACATGACAAAAACATATTTTGTACTAGTAAATATCATCTAAAATATTCTTCTATCTTAGGTCTCATTTCATAATATCTTATTATTTGAGCTGCACTTAATTCTAAATTTGCACTTGTAATTATTAAATATATATTTTTTTCATCTTCATAAATTGCAGTTGTATCATCTTCTGATTTATTAGATGCATTTTTCAATGCGAATAACAACGCTGAAAAATCAATAGCATTTTCTAACATTTTGGCTGGCTTTTTTATTCTATCATTTTCTGAAATCTATAATCATTTCAAACTTTAACTATGTTTTTCCCATGCATTACTATCTTTTGCTAATTTAACACATTCTTTAAAAATATCCATATCCTTCCTTACTGGTATAATTACATTAACTCCTCGTTTAATTAAATTTGTGATAAATTCAATTTTAGCAAATCTAGGTATTCAATCATACCAGCTTTTTCAATTTTTTAGATATATTATTAAATAAAGTACCAATATTTCCATTTATAAATCTTTCTTTAACTTTAGCTTTGTTTTAACAACATCTATCTTATTTAAAGAATAGAATGTTATACTTTAGTACGAATTGAAGATGGAAAATAATTTGTATAAAGGAATAAATAAGACATTGATAAGTAAAGTAATAAAGTATATATAATGGAATGTATTAGTAAATAATAAATAGAAGAATATAAAACTAATAATTACTAGTGATATGAAAAAATATTTAATAGTAGCTTTACTTATTGTAATGTATTGAAATGAATGAAAGTAATGAGTTAAAAGATATACTAAATTAGTAATTATTAGTATTAGATATAAAACTGTTAAAATTTCTTCTCGAATAAAAAGAGAATATATTATAAATAGTATTAAAAATAAAATATTTATTTTGTTTTTAACCTTATTAGTACTTATAACTTTGTATACAAATAATACAAAGTATATGCACCATAAACCTATGCTTATCCAATTAATTATGTTCATTTACTGCCTCCTTGGTATATAGACAACCACAATAGTGTTGTCTATATAAGTTATATTCTTTACTTAGTTCTATGCTTTTTTTATAGCCATTATCTTTTTTAAAATCACTAAATAGATATTTAATATTATATTTCTTACTTAGTATATTACCTAAAGTATTTATTTGCTTACTGTTTTTGTATGGGCTTACTGTAAGTGTTGTACCAAAGTATTCAAAACCACTAGCTAAAGCTTTCTTGGCTGTTTGTTCAAGCCTTAAGTAAAAACAAGTTGGGCATCTACTTAAGCCTTCTTTATAAGACTCTAAGCCCTTAGTTTTTTCTTTAAATGTTTCATTGTCATAATCACAATCTAGGAATTTAATGTCATGTTTAAATTCTTCAATAAATCTTATTTGTTCTCTCTTTCTTTTTAAGTATTCTTCTTTTGGCTCTATATTAGGATTATAATAGTATACTGTTATATCAAAGTATAAAGCTAAAAAACTTAGTACTTGAGTTGAACAAGGACCACAACAACTATGCAACAATAATTTAGGTTTATAATCTAGGGAATTAATCAGAGTAATTAATTCTTTGTGATAATTTATATTCATTTACTCCTCCTTGAAAGACTGAAATAAAACGCCACTACTACTGCTATCAAGGTTAAATATACCTTTGACGTTTTCATCTATTGTAGCATAAAATTCCCGATATTTATTAAGTTTATCAAAATTAGCTAAATTTATATAGACATAATTGCCATCGTTCATTCTAAGTAAGAACCTATTTGCATCAATTGTAATATCATTTTTTACATCCGGAGAATACTCTATTTCACTTATCAAATGAATAATACTTAAATCTACTTTGCTTAGTTTATCAATTAAATTAGTATATATTTCACTCGGAACATAATTAATTAAAGTCGGAGTGCCTAAAGAAGAAACGACACTATCAACCTCTTTTTTATCTTCCGTAATATATTTCTTATTAAAAGAATTATAAAAAAGAATTCCTTGCTCTTTTACTGTAATTTTAACATTACCAAAAATACTTACTCTTACATTGGCACTAGCAATTAGACTTATTTCTTTAATATTATTAACAATTTTTTTCTTATTTATTTGCAATACTTTGGCATTAAAAGTAATTTTCGAAGAATTTATTATATCTTCCTTAGATACTGTTTCATTACCTACCACAGATATAGTTTTTACCTTTAGTGTATAAACATACGAAAAACACATTATAATTAAATATAATGCTAATAAAATAACTATTAATCCTAACTTATTAATTTTTAGTTTTTTATTATCTTTCATACTTCACCACTCTACGATTACTTGTTCTAATTCTAAATCTATATTCTTTTGTTTTTTTACTTCTTCTTGTACTTTTTTTATTAATGTTTTAATATCTTTGCTTGTTGCATGACCAATATTTACAATAAAGTTAGCATGTTTCATACTTATGCAAGCATCATTAACCCCCAAGCCTTTTAAATTACATTCATCTATTAATCTTCCGGCGCTGCAATTACTTGGATTTTTAAAAACAGACCCAGCATTAGGAAGCTCTAAAGGTTGTTTTTCACGTCTTATTTTCATATTCCCTTTTATAGTATTTAGGGCTTCTTCTTTATCACCTTTTTCTAATTTAAATGTTGCCCCTAGGATAATTGCCTTGGTATTTTTAAAAGAAGTAGTTCTATAACCATAAGTAATACTCTCTTTGTTTAAAGTTTTAAGACTAGTATCATAAACTAATACACTTACTAAGTCAGAGAAAATATCCTTATTATTTGCTCCAGCATTACCATATATAGCACCCCCGAGCATCCCCGGTATACCATAAAGCTTAGCAAGATTGGTATAACCTAAGTTTATTAAATTCATAATAAAAGTATTTAAATTTATTCCTGCATAAGCAAAAACCAAATCTTTATTAATAGAATAACTATTCATATCCTGAAGACTAATAATAGCACCATTAAACGGAGTATCTGGCAATATGACATTTGAACCACTTCCTAAAACATACCACTCTATATTATTTTCTTTTAAATAAGCTAATTTTTTTTCAAGTTCTTCTACATTCTTAGGTTTATATAAGTATTTAGCATAACATTCAATATTATAGGTATTATTAATCTTAATCATTTTATTAATTCCTTTATCTTTTCATATATAATAGTAGAAGAAGATTTACTATTAATACTTTGCAAGTTCTTTTTTATTTCTTGATATTTTTCTTCATTATATACTAAATCATTAATTGCTACTTGCAAAGTATTAATATTTAAATTCTTTTCCTCGATTAGTTCTGCAACATGCATATTTACTAAATCTATAGCATTATAATATTGGTGATTACCTGCTACATAAGGACTAGGAATTAAAATACTAGGAATATTTAAAGCCATAATTTCACTTAATGTACTTGCTCCAGCTCTAGATATAACTAAATAACTATCTTTCATAATACTTGCCAAATTATCTATATAAGGAACTACTACAACATTACTAGAAAATTTTGTATCTTTAATAAAGCCTTCATAATAACTCTTGCCAGTTACAAATAAAACACTATATTTTTCTTTATCTACCGTACTTAAAAATGCTTTAAACTTCTCATTAAAAGTATGACTACCTAAAGACCCTGCCACTACTAGTATTAATTTATCACTAGGTTTAATACCAAACTTAGCTTTAGAAGTCTTAGGTAATGCTAAGGCTCTTTCCCCACAAGGATTGCCTGTATATGTAACATTTAAGGCTGTTTTAAAATAAGGAATACTGCTTTTAAAAGATACCATAACCATATCAGCATACTTAGCTAAAGCTATATTAGATTTTCCCGGAATACTATTTTGTTCATGAATAACTGTTTTAATTCCTAGTTTATATGCTGCCTTTATTACCGGATAAGTTACATAACCTCCACATCCAATAACAACATCGGGTTTAAAATCATTCATTATTTTTAAACACTTATTATAAGCTTTCTTTATTAAAAAGAGATTCTTTATATTTCTGCCAATATTTTTTTTATCAAAACCATAAATTTCTAAATCTTCATATTTATATCCTAGACCAGGAACTATATCTTTTTCCATTCGATTATGTGTTCCTATATATAAAACTTCTAAGTTTTTTTCTTTTTCTTCTATCTTTTTTATAATAGCTAAAGCAGGATATATATGTCCCCCAGTTCCTCCGGCCGATACAATAATTTTCAAATTAACCACCTTCCTTAATTATACACTGATTAATTTATTTTGTCATTTAGTTTTCTATCATCTACTATATAAGTTAAGTTTCTCTTTACACTATTTACCCCATATATAATAACTTCTATATTTTTACTTTCATAGTAATCAATAACCCTATTCGTAGCCACAACATCTAAAAGACAAATAAAATCTAAATTATAATCACTTTCACTATTAAAAACATAATTTAAAACCCCTATCTTATACTTATTAGATAATTTCTTTAAAGATTTTAATATGTTTAAATCAAATGACATAATATAAATATTACGTTTATATTTATCTAAGAGTTTAAGTAGCTTATCCAAGTCCATATTAAAATCTTTAAGTTCTAGTAAATATAATTTATCACTTGAGATTTTTAATATATCTTCAAGTAAAGGGATATCTTTTAATTTGCTATATATTTTATTTTTTATTAATTCTCCCTTATACAAAATATTATGATAAATAATAAACTTATTATCTCGAGTCACCCTTATATCACACTCAATACCAATATATTTATCACTTTCTAATCCTTTTTTTAAAGCTTCATATGAATTATCTTTAATATTTTCATCCCATAAACCTCGATGGGCAATTAATCTCATAAAAAAACACCCTAGTAAAATATACTAGAGTATTTTAATTAAAATGCAAATATAGCTGATACATATATAATTAATAATATAATTGTTATTAATGATATACCCTTAATATGTGTTTCATGATCCATAATCATCTTCCCCAATTCTAGATATAATTTTAACAATTTAAAACCTCATATACAAGTCTTAAAAACACTATTTTACATTTGGTTGTCATTAGTTTTGTTAATATTTTTCCATTTAGCTTCTAAGTTTATATCCTTAGTTATCGGAGTATTAAAGTTAAACTTCTCTCCATCTAAGTACCAGCCTAGAAACTCATAATCATCAGTTTCTGCCGGAGCCCCAATCTCATCAATCGTACTGTTAATACGTACCTTTAAAGGTGCAAGACCGGGACCAATTTTTTGGGTAAAAGAAACTGTAACTGTTCGGAAATTAACATAATAAACTACGCCAACCCCTATTAGTATAACCCCCAAAAGCAAAAATAAACCATTTCTATCCTTCATTATCTACCTCTACCTACACTTTCATACAACTCACGATTATAAAAAGCATGAACTTTCATTTCCACTACATATATTTTTTCCATATATTCATCAAGCAACTTCTTACTTACGGAATTTTTATCTAAACTACGTAAATACTCTTTAATTCTTTCTATTTCTGTATAAGCAACCAAAGCACTTCCCTCATCTTCAATTTCTAATAATTTATGAATTATACTCAAAAAAACATTATACTTTTTCTTTAGTTTTTCTTCCCAAATACCATCTAATAAATCGGTATCTAAGACAGTTATTTTACTTACATATTTTAAGGATTTCTTGGGTACAAAAGAATAACTTGCTCTTTCTTGATATAATAACACTTCTTCTTTTTTATTACTATTTTTTAATATATAACTATTCATCTTTATTCTCCAACAAATCTGGTCTTAAACTCTTTGTTTTTTCCAACTGCATTTTTTTTCGGTACTCTAAAATATTTTCATGATGACCACTAAGAAGCACATCTGGTACTCTTAACCCCCGATACTCTGCAGGTTTAGTATAAACGGGATAATCCAATAAATTATCATTAAAAGATTCACTTTCTAAAGAACTATTATTTATAACCCCTGGAATAAGCCTTGTAACAGCATCAACCATAGCCAAAGCTGGTATTTCTCCCCCGGTTAAAATATAATCACCAATAGAAATAATCTCATCTACACGCGATTTAATTCGCTCATCAAATCCCTCGTAATGACCACATATTATTATTAAATGTTCATAATTATTTTTTAATTCTTGAGCTTTCTTTTGATTAAATGTTGTTCCCTCAGGACTCAACAGTATTACATGAGCATTTTGAGTATCCAAATTATCCAGACAATTAAATATAGGTTCAAGCCGAAGAACCATTCCTGCCCCTCCCCCATAAGGTGTATCATCAACTTGCTTATTATTAAGCGGAGAATAATCCCGAAAATTATATACATTTATCTCTACTTTGTTATCCTTAATAGCCCTTTTCATTATAGAACTTTCTAAATAACTCGTAAATACTTCAGGAAAAAGTGTTAAAATATCAATTTTCATAAAATCAAATCCCTTGCATTTTTAGTATATAATACTTTTTCCAACTTATCAAATCTTATTATATAATTTTCTATCAAAGGAAGTAAAAACTCTTTTTCTCCCTTTACCCGAGCTAATTTATAAATACGATTATCCATTATTTCCTTAATAACCCCAAGAGTTACATCATCTTCTTTTACCGTGGCATTTTCTAAATCACTATATAAATATTCATCTTCCCCTAAGTTTAAATCTCTTTTTAAAATATATAAATTAAAACCCACAAACTCTAAAACGTCATTAATATTATCTAAATTATCTATTGTAATTAAAACATAATTCTTATGATATCTTACCGATGTAATAACATGACTAACATTATTTAAAAGTATCCTACGCCCCTTTAGAAAAGCTCTTTTTTTATATTCAAAATCACTAATTACTTTTAATTCACCCTTAATACCAAAAGTGCTTACACTCTTACCAATCAAAACTAACTCATCCATTATTAACCTCATACATTATAATACTTGCACAAACACCAGCATTCAATGATTCACAAGCTTTATTCATTTTAATATTTATAAAAGTATCACACAAAGCTTTAATACTTGCACTCATTCCTTGGCCCTCACTACCTATAACTATTGCAAGCTTCCCAGCTTTTAACTCATTTATACTAGCTCCAGCAATTACATCTGTACCCACTATTTTATAATCCATACTCTTTAGCTTAGGAATAAAAGATATTAAATTTCTTCTTAAAACATTTACTTTAAAAAGCATACCCTCGGTTGACCTTACTACTTTGGGATTATACAAATCTACACAATTACTACCTAAAACTATCGTTTCAAAATTAAAAGCTACGGCACTTCTTATAATCGTTCCCAAATTTCCTGGATCTTGGATACCATCAAGGATAATAATATTTCCCTTAATATCTTTTTCTGGCAAAAACTTTACTACCCCAGCATTTTCACTAATAGATTTTTGACTACTAATTTTTTGCATAATCTCTTTAGTAACCACAAAATCTGCATCTTCATCACTTATACTTATAGTCTCAGTAATATAACCATACTTCTTTGCTTCATTAATTAAGTGATCTCCCTCGATTAGAAATACTCTTTCTTGATCACGAAACCTTTTATTTTGCAAATCAACCCAATATTTAACTTTAGCATTTTTTAAACTCGTTATTCTCATTCTTTCAATTTCCTTCTTGCTTCTTTATATCGCGGAAAAGCAGTTCCGACTAGATTCCAAAAGTTTTTTCCATGATTCCCCTCAAAAAAATGACATAGTTCATGAATAATTACATAATCAATTAACATAATATCTTTTTTAAGCAACTCCGTATTTAATGTAACAGTCATTTTTTTAGTATTACATACTCCCCACCTAGTTTTCATATTTCTAAATTTTAAAGTAAACTCCGGCAGATTATTAAAACACTTCTTAGCAATACTTAATTCTTCATTAAAAATAACTACCATTTTATCATTATAAAACTTATTTAACATCTCTTTATCTTTGGCATAAACACAATTATCTTTAAATACTACTTCTTCCACTTTTTCATCATACTTAATATAATATTTATTTCCTAGGTAAGAAAACAAACCCAAGTCTTTATTCTTTTCTACTAGTTTATCATACATTTTTAATAATTTAGCTTCGTTTTCTTCGATCATTTTCAAGATACTATTTTGACTCAAATATATCGGACAAGTAACATATAATTTTAAATCCTCTTTAAACCTAAAATAGATATTTTTATTATTTTTTCTAATTATTTCAATATTCCATTCTAAATTATTCTTTGTCTTGTATATCATTACTTAGTAAATCCCTTATTTCTTCTAAAACTTTTAACTCAGCACTCTTAAC
>CAKOLP010000028.1 GCA_934096025.1 uncultured Bacilli bacterium | reverse complement strand
ATAAGCACAAAAAAGGACTAACCAAAGTCTTTTTTGTTTTCTTTAAATTAGTCTTTTAAATCATTTTCAATTTTTTCTTCATCTGCTTCTATTGCTTTGATACATTTTTCAAAAAGGTCTGTTAATTCCCAACCTAACATGGCACAACCAGTCTTAATGACATCTCTAGAACAACCTCTAGCAAAAGTTTTATCCTTAAATTTTTTCTTTAATGTTGCAACTTCCATACCTTGAGCATTGTGAGATGGGCGCATATTAATTAATGAAGCAATTATTCCAGATAAATCATCACTGGCATATAACACTTTTTCCATAAAGTGCGTAGGCTCTATATCAGAACAAATATTATAACCATGACTACATACAGCATGAATTAATTCATCACTTGCTTCAATTTCTTTTAAAATATCTATACATTTATAACAATGTTCATCTGAATACATTTCATAATCAATATCATGTAAAAGGCCTACGATTCCCCAAAAATCTTCATCGTAATTATATTCTTTAGCAATATGTCTCATAATACTTTCTACCATTAGACCATGTCTAACATGATATTCTTCCTTATTATATTTTTTTAATAAATTTAAAGCTTTTTCTCTATTCATAAATAACTACCTCCATATTAACCCATATATCTAAAAAGCATTTATTATAATACTAGGGTCTTCTTCATTATAAACTATTTCATATAATATGTTAATAATTTTAATATCTATATTTTTCTTTTTTAATATTCTATAAATAGTATCTAAAGTATTGTATCCCTCGACAGTATTTTCGCAAAGAAACTTATTTATCTCTTTTTTATTTTTAGTACTTCCTATAATAAAGCCAAAGTGATAGTTTCTACTTTTTTTAGTACTACAAGTAAGAAGTAAATCGCCAACTCCAGCATAAGATAGTATTGTTTTTTCGTTTCCCCCTAAATAATATATAATCTCTTTTATGTCATGTAGGGAAGAATTGATTAAAAGAGCATGAGTAGACTCCCCATAACCTAAACCTTTAATAATTCCTGCTGCAATAGCTATAACATTTTTTATAGCACCACATACTTGAATACCAATTAAATCTTTGGTAGGGCGTAATTTTAAAGTATCGTTTGCTAAAGTCTTCATAACCATATTTCTTACTTTACAATTTTTTGCTCCGAGTGCTAAAGCTGTAGGGTCATTATTAAGCATATCAATTGCAAAAGTAGGCCCTGATATTACTGCAATATTAGAAGTATGTAAAATACTTGTTACTACATCAGATAAAAGGCTCTCAGTCGATTCTTCAATCCCTTTAGATGCAATACAAATTGGGGTATTTTTTTTATAATATGGTGCCATGTTTTTTAAAACTGAATCTACATATTTACTAGCACAAGCAATATATATAATATCAGTATTTTCTAAAACTTCTCCCATATTAGGACTAACAGTTACGGTTTTAGGTAAATCAATATCTATTATTGACTTTATTGTTTTATTTTTATCATCAGTCCATATAATTATTTCATTTTCTTCCTTTTTAGCTAGCATTTTAGTTAGAGCTAAGCTATACATTCCTAGACCAATTACACTTATTTTCATTTCCGATCTCCTTTTTGCATTTCTTGGTGTATTTTATTTAAATTAAATTCTACTTTATTATTTCTTGGTATATAATATTTTCTTCCAATAAGATTTTTAGGCATATAATTCTGCTTTACCCAAGAATTAGGGTAATCATGAGGATATATATAATCTTTAGAATTAGTTTTAATATTATCAGGAACATTTCCTGTATTTCCCATTCTTACATCGTTTAAAGCTTTATCAAAAGCAACATGAGCACTATTACTTTTAGGGGATAAGGCCATTTCCGTTACAATCGTACCTAAAGGAATACGTGCCTCAGGTAACCCAAGCATTTCTGAGGCCTCAATTGCTGCTCTTAATTTAGGTCCAATTCCTGGATTAGCTAAACCTATATCTTCATAAGCAATTACGCTTAACCTTCTATAAATAATATCTAAGTCCTCAGCTTCTACTAATCGAGCTAAATAGTGAAGGGCAGCATCAACATCACTACCTCGAATAGATTTTTGTAAAGCACTTATTACATCATAATGACCGTCTTCATTTTTATCATGAAACATTACTGGCTTACTATTTATTATTTTAATCTTATCAACATCGATAGTACCACTATTAGTATAGTAGGCTACTTCTAGTAAATTAAGAGCAAATCGCAAATCTCCACCAGATAAATTAGCAATATACTTTATTGCCTCATCAGTTATATCCAAATTATCTAATTTTTTAGAGGCTTTCCTTAAGCCAACTTCTATATCTTTACTATTTAGCTCATGTAATTCAAATATCTGACATCTACTTCTTATAGCAGGATTAATCTTATGATAAGGATTAGATGTCGTAAGTCCAATTAAAATAATTGTGCCATTTTCAATAAAAGGAAGTAATAAATCTTGTTTATCTTTATTCATCCTATGTATTTCATCGATAATTAATACTAATTCTCCATATAATTTACCTTCACTAATGGCAATATCAAAATCACTTTTATTGTTTATAGTGGCATTCATAAGTTTATATCTAATATTTAACTCATTTACTAAGGCAACAGCAATACTTGTCTTGCCAATCCCTGGTTTACCATATAAAATCATAGAAAAAAGTTTCTTATTTTTAATAAGATTATTAAATATTTTATCTTTACCAACTAAATGTTCTTGACCAATAATATCATCTAATTTTTTTGGTCTTAATTTATCTGCTAAAATCTCCATAATATCACTAATTCATTATAGCATAATTTCCCAAAAAGATATATAATTAACTTAAGCTGGTGATTAAAATGCTTGATAAAGATATAGAATTATTTATTGATTATTTAATGTATGAAAGAAGACTATCTAAAAATACAATAGATTCTTATAAAACTAATTTAATAATAATTAGGCGAACATTAAACAAAGATTTAACAACCCTTACTAAAAATGATATTCAAAGTTTTATTTCAAATATGCAAAGCAACCCTCGTACTAAAGCTCATTATTTAACTGTATTAAATTCTTTTTATAATTATTTAATTTTCGCTAATAAACTTACTAGCAACCCTTGTGACGGTCTTAAAAGTCCCAAGATAGAAAAAAAATTGCCAACTTATTTGACAATTGAAGAAATAGATAAACTCTTTGATATTAGACTTTTAAAACCAATAGATTATCGAAATAAAGCCATGTTAGAATTATTATTTGCAACAGGTGTTAGAATTAGTGAACTAATTAATTTAACTCTTAGTCAAGTAAATTTTGAAGAAAGTATTATTAAAGTAATGGGCAAGGGGAGAAAAGAAAGAATTATTCCTATGTCTAATACTTCTTCGCATTATTTAAATTTATATATTATGGATTATCGAAAATATCTTTTGAAAAATACTATTGATTATATATTTTTAAATAAAAATGGAGAAAAAATAAGTAGGCAAGGGTTCTTTAAAATCTTAAAAAAGATTACTCAAGATTGTGGTATAAACAAAGATATTTCTCCTCATGCTCTAAGGCATTCTTTTGCAACATATCTTTTAAATAATGGTGCTGATTTAAGGATAATTCAAGAACTTCTAGGACACGAAAATTTAGAAACTACAGAAATATATTCTCATTTAACTAACAAAAAAATAAAGGATGATTATAAAAACCATCCTCACGCTCAAATCGTAAACTAGTTACTTTCTTCGTTACGAGCGCTATTATGTGATTTAGCATTGTTTTTAGCATTATTTCTTGCTTTACACTTTGCTTGTTCTCTAGCTTTACTCATTATTCTTTTACCTCCCAATATTATTATGTAACAAAATACTAGTTTTAATCATATAAATAATGGAAATATTTAGGAGTGATATTATGTTTATTGGAATTACTACTCGAATTATAGAAAATGATAATAAATTAATAGAAAAAGTACCTGAAAGTCTTATTCAAAAAGTGATAGAAGCCGGGGGAATACCTTTAATTATTCCTTTAGTAAAAGAAAAAGATTTGCCTTTTTTTCTAAATATTTGCAAAGGTTTTATTATTCCTGGTGGCAATACTTGGCATAACATAGATGAAATAATCATTAAACATGCAATAAAATATGATATTCCTTTGCTTGGTATATGTGCTGGTATGCAAGCAATTGGTAATTTAAAAAACTTTAAAGGGACCCAAAAAAGTGATAAAACAATAATAATTAAAAAACGCAATCATAACTCTAATGCACAATATGTTCACGATGTCTATATTAAAGGAACTTTATTAAAAGGCATATTAAAAGAAAATGTAATTAAAGTTAATAGTAGGCTAATTCCCAAATAAAAAAAGACAGTTTTTTTCAAATAGAAGCTATTTCTCCGGATAACATTATAGAAGCAATAAGTATTCCTGGTAAAAAGTTTATCCTAGGACTTCAATGGCACCCAGAAGATTTAAATGATTATTATAGTTTGCAAATATTTAAAAGTTTTATAGATAAATGTAAGATACTTTAGTAAATAATTAAAGTATTTTTTATATGTAACAAAATATATTTATAATGGGGGGGAATTATGGATTTTTTTATACCTTTAATTATTTCTTTAGTTGCAGGGCTTTCTACGGTTCTAGGCTTTTTTCTAATATTTTTAAAAATTGACAAAAATAAACTTAATAAATTTATCACTTTTTGCTTAGCGTTTTCCATTGCTATTATGATAAGTATTAGTATTTTTGATTTAATACCAGAATCTTTTTTTCAAATAGTAAATTTTTATTCTCTAAAATTTGCAGTAATTTTTTTATCATTTTCTTTTTTAGCTAGTTTTTTAATCTTAAAATTTATTAAATTATTTATTAAAAACAACGATAATTTATATTGTTTAGGTATTTTAAATATGATAGTATTAATATTTCATAATTTACCCGAGGGAATAGCAACCTTTTTAAGTAGTTATCATGACATTAATTTAGGTTTAAAACTAAGTATTGCAATAATGCTTCATAATATCCCAGAGGGTATATCAATAGCTGTACCAATATATTACTCCACTAAAAGCAAAATGAAAGCTCTAAAAGCTACATTGTTATCTGGGCTTTCAGAACCTCTAGGTGCCATATTAGCCTTTGTTTTTTTAAAAAATTATGTCAATGATTTAATGATTAGCCTTATTCTTATTATAGTAGCGGGTATAATGATTACTTTATCAATTCAAGAAATGCTTCCAACAACCCTTAGTTATAAAGAAAACAAATATCTATACTTAGGTTTTATTATTGGAATTCTTCTTTTTGCTCTAAATTTATTTCTTGCTCATTGAAAATAGTTTTTTTAATTCTATTTATAACGTAGTTTTTTTCATTAGGATAGTCGGTATAAAAAGTAAGTAGAGGAATATCGCAAGATTTTAATATCTCTTTTAGTTTCATATCACGTTTTCTTCTTTGTTTCTTTCTATGTGTTTTGTCATTAAGTTCAATTAATAAAAGAAGCTCCAAATCTTTGGTAAACAAGCCAAAATCAATATTTTTAAATAATTCGTTTCTGTATTTACCATTTATCTTTTTTACTATTGTGCCAAGGTTTACTTGAGGAAGTATAATATATTCATCATTAAGATCTTTTAAAATATTATAAAATCTTAATTCATTATTTGTTAAAAAACGGCTTCTTTTATATTTATAACTTTTTTTGGTTGCAATAATTATATTTTTATTCCTTTTAAATCTTTTAATTAAATACACTATAAGAATAATTATTAGTAAAATATATTCCATAATATAGTCACTTCCTTTTTTGTAAATTATAGCATAAAACTCAAATATATGTTAAACTTAAATTGTGAGAGAATATGGATGCACTAAATATATTTTATAATGAAATAGTAAAAGAAGCTCGCGAAGGTAAAATAGAAGCTTATTTTACTTATAATATTTTATTTAATACTATAATTGAAGACAAACTAATTAATGTTTTAGCTAACTCCATTGGTAGAATACTAATACCAACATTGACTATTAAAAATAAAGACTTATTTGATAAATTATTATTAAAATATTTACATCTAGCTTATAGTTTTTATTTAGATACGAGGTATGAAGAATTAAATGAACACGATTATATAAAAACTATTTTATCATTATTATGGAGTAATGCTACAAGTGAAGATTTTATTAATCCTGAAAACTATCTAAAAATACGTATTGATTTCTTAGAAAATCAAATTAATTTTCAAAAGCTTGTTTATACTTCTTTAGGTACGATTGAATTAAGCATACATCATAATAGGGTAGAGCAGGAGACTCCTTTATATCTTATGATTAAAATTAACGATAATGAAATGCCTATAGTTCATTTTGGAATAAGTGATAATAAAGTATATATTTATGCTATTCAAAATAAAAAAAATTTAAATAGAGACAAAAAACTAAATAGACAATTATATAAAGTAAATGAGGGAATAGATTTATCAAGTGAATCTGATGATAATATAGCAGATTATGAAAATTTAAAGGGCATAACTCCAGCAACATTAATCTCAGCATTATTAGCTATTAGTTGTTTTAAAGAATTAGGTTTAAATGATATTGTTTTACCTGTATTTTTACCAGTTAGGTGGAATGCTAAGGAATTAATGTATGAACGAAAAAGCCAAAAGCTTCAACCTGAAGAAAAAACAAGATTTTTACAAGAAAAATATCAAGAACATGATTATATAAGCAGAAATACTTCTGATAAATTTATGAGAACCTTTAGAAGGATAGAATATCATTTTGAGAATATTAACATATGTGCTTTACCGTTTGTAGATGATATAAATATGCATATTCAAATTGAAGAATTTACACACTGTAATAACCCTTTATTAGAAGAACTTTATCTAAGTTTAGTAAGCAAAAAAAATAGATAAAGTTTTTTTCTTTTCCACAGTTTAGTTAACATAATATATATTATTTTATAAAATATAATTAATGAAATAAGTACAAAATTACCAATATTTTTACAAATAAATTATTCATTTTAACGTTTGTAAATCTTTTAAATGTCTACAGCTATTGTGCATAACTTATATTAATGAATCCTAAGCGAATAAACAAATCTTAAAATTACAGAACTTAAACGAGGCGCATATATCCTTATTTATATATATAATAAGGTTATAATATATAATTTCATATTTAAGTTTTGTAAAAGAATGATGTATGATGCAAGGTTTTATTAAAATTAATCTAAATCAAATTAATCCTTAATTTTTTTAAGTTAATCAATTTAATCAAATAGTTAATTAGGCATATTATTTTTAGTCTGATAATTACAAGACATATTCCCTATTTTTCTCCATAACAAAAGTAGGGGACTTTTTAAATCTCCCTACTCTACTTTTATTAATTATTATCTTTAAGAACTTCAATAGCTTTTTGCATTTTCATGTCGTATTCAACAATATCCATAGAACCAAATGATTCAACTAATTGTTCTTTTGTAATTGCATACTTTTTAGCTAAATCTTCAGCACCTGCTTCAATTTCTTTTTCATTAAACTTAATATCTTCTTTTTCCGCAATTGCTTCTAGTAAATAACGATATCTAACTCTTTTTTCAGCTTCTGGCTTCATTTGTTCATGTAATGCTTCATGACTCATTCCAGTCATTTTATAATATTGTTCTAAATCCATTCCATACATTTTAAGTTGTTCAGCATATTGGTGAATCATTCTGTGAATTTCATCATCAATTATTTCTTCATTTAATTCAACTTTCATGTTATTAGCTGCAGTTTCTAAAACATCATTAATAAATTTATCATTTACTTGATGTTCTTTTTCATGAGTTAATTCTTCTTTAACTTTTGCTTTTAATTCTTCAAGCGTTTTTACATCATCATATCCTAAATCTTTGAAGAAATCTTCATTAACTTCAGGTAATACTTTAGTTTTAATTTCATTAACTGTTACAGTGAAAACAACATCTTTTCCTTTTAAATCTTCAACATAATTTTCTGGGAATTTTAAATTTAGTTCTTTAACATCACCTTTTTTAAGTCCAACTAGACCATCTTCAAAACCTGGTATAAATGAATGACTACCAATTTCAAGTGGATAATTTTCTCCAGTAGCTCCGTCAACTACTTTTCCATCAACTTTTCCCTCAAAATTAATTACAGCAGTATCACCGTTTACAATTTCACCATTATCTTTTACAACTACATCAGCCATATGTTCTCTCATATGTTCTATTTGATGTTCTACTTCTTCATCAGATACTTTAATATCATCTTTTTTTACTTTTAAATTCTTATATTCACCTAAAGTTACTTCTGGTTTAGTAATTATTTTAAACTTAAATATTACATTAGAATCACTGATACCTGTAACATCAACAATAGGTTCACAAACAGGCACTAATTTATTGTCTTCTAAAGCTTTTTTATAAGCTATCCCTATAGCAGCATCTACAGCATCAGAATATAAAGATTCTATCCCAAAATGTTTTAAATAAACTTCTTTAGGTGCCATGCCTTTTCTAAAGCCATCAATTTTAGTTTCTTTGTTTTTCTTTTTGAATGCAGTATCTAGTGCACTAATCCATTCCTTGTCTAATTTAACTTCAATTTCATGTACGTTTTTCATATAATACCTTCCTTTAAACTTTCTATATTATAATATAAAATGCCAATTTTTACAATAAAACTATGCAATTTTAACTATTTTTATTTGATATCCCCCATTCGGACTATCAACATTTACTAAATCTCCAACTTTATGATTTAATAATGACAAACCTAAAGG
>CAKOLP010000027.1 GCA_934096025.1 uncultured Bacilli bacterium | reverse complement strand
CACGCTATGCGGACAAAGATTTTAGCTCATGTTGTAGATATGGGGGCAAGCGAAGGCAGAGATCCTATAAATGATTATAAAATTATTAGAAATGAAATAGAAAAATATAGTGAATATTTAAAAGAGAAAAAAGAGATAGTAGTAGCTAGTAAAATGGATTTACCTGATGCCCAAAGTAACCTGAAACGTTTTAAAGAAACTTTTAAGGATGTTGAGGTTGCAGGAATATCTGCTTATAATATGGAGGGCATAGATAACCTTATAAATAAATTAGGGGAAGCCCTAAAAGACATACCGGAAGTTAATTTATATAATAAAGAGTCTTTTAAATTATATAAATATGAAGATATAAAACCTTATAATATTAAACGTGATGGAAACATTTGGATTGTAAGTGGCAAGGAAATAGAAACGTTACTACTTATGACAAAATTCAATGAAGATGAGGGGGTTTTAAGATTTGCTCGTAAATTTAAGGGTATGGGTATTGAAGATGAGTTAGAAAAATTAGGGGCAAAAAAAGGCGATGAAGTTCAAATATTAGATTATTTGTTTACATTTAAAGATTAGGAGTAGTTTATGTATAATTATATTATTGGTAATGTTACAGATATATTAAATGATTCTATCGTAGTAGAAGTAAATAAAATTGGTTTTCATGTTTTTGTTGCTAATCCTTTTAGTTTTGAAGTAAATAATGAGTACAAAGTATATCTTTATAATAAAATAAGTGAAGATGAGTATAGTTTATATGGCTTTAAGACTAGGGAAGAACAAGCATTATTTTTAAAACTAATTAGTGTAAAAGGATTGGGGCCTAAGATAGCTTTACCAATTATGGCAACTGGTTCAATAGCTGGTATTAAAGATGCAATAGAAAGAGAAAATATTCTTTATTTAAAGAAATTTCCAAAAGTAGGGGAAAAGCTAGCTAGACAAATAATACTAGATTTAAAAGGAAAAATTGATATTCAAGTAAGTACAGATATTAATACGGAAGATACAGAAGACGTGATTGAAACATTAGTTGCTCTTGGATACAAACAAAGTGAAATTAAAAAGATAATAGGCAGAATAAATAAAGAATTGACATTGGAGGAACAAGTAAAAGAAGCATTAAAACTTTTACTTAATTAGATATGAATAAAAAAGGGTTTACATTAATTGAAATTTTAGCAGTCATTGTTATTACAGCATTAATTACGATTATAGCTAGTACAGGTATTAGTGGGGTTAAAAAAAGTATAAATGAAAATTTATATCAAAGTAATGTTGCATTAATTGAAAAATCAGCAGTTAATTTTGGTGAAGATAAAAAAAGTTATTTAGAATCCCTAAATAGTAGTTGTACGATTGATTCAGTAACTTATAAGCCATGTTTAAAAGTAACGGTAGCTTCATTAATTGATAGATATTATATTAAAACAAAAGAAGTAGATGAAGAAAATAATAAAGTGTTAATAGATAATAGAAAAAATAAAGAAGATAAAAACTATTATATGAATGATAATTTTGTTTATATATATATTGATGATTATTTAGTATATGCAAAGTACATAGAAAGTGAGTAGCCAGAGAAATCTGGCTTTTGTATGTATAAATATTTTTTTATATCATATAGTGTTATTAGTTAAGGAGAGAGAAAATATGAATTTAATAATACCTTTTACTAAAGATATTAAGTTTAAAACAAATATTGCAAAGATTTTAAGTGTTTCATTAGAACATGACTATACGGTTAATGCTTTAGAGGTCCTAGGAAACTTTACTGTATCGGGGGAATACAAAGTTCATGAAGTAAGTATAAATAAAGAATCATTTTCATATGTACTTCCTTTTTCTGTGAGTTTGCCTAACAAAATCGATGAGTCTAGTGTTGATTTTGATATTGTCAATTTTACTTATGAAGTAGTAGATAATGATACTTTAAGAGTAAATATTGAATATAGTGTTAATGCAAAAGAAGTTAAAGAAGATATTTTTTTAGCCTCAAGTGAGGAACTTGCTTCTTTAGATGATATTTTAGATGAGTTAGATAATAGAAATGATGATAAAAAAGAAATAGAAGTAGAAACAAAAGAGGAAATAAAAGAATCAAAAGCAGAAGAAAAAGTAGAAGAAAAAACTGAAGAAGAACAAGATAATACCAAAGAAAACAAAGAAAACCCACTTCAAAAAGATGCAGAAAAAAATGATGAAAGAGATATTACCGAAGAAGCTAAAGAAACTATTTTAGGAAGTATAAATACGCAAGATGATACATATATTACTTATCATGTTCATATTATGAGAAAGACAGATACAATTGAAGCTCTATGTGTAAAATATAATGTTACAGAAAATATATTAAAAGAATATAATGACTTGGCAAATTTAGGTGTTAAAGATAAAGTAATAATACCAGAAAGTTATGAATAATAGTTTAGAAATATTAAAAGCGATTTATAAACCATATAGATATACTATAAAGGGAAATGCCACATTACTTGAAACTACTTCCGGAGATTTTATCATTAAACCTAAAAAAAAGAACTTAAGAGAGTTATATACATATTTGACCAGTCGGGGCTTCGGGGCATACCCTAGGCTTATAGATGATTCTAGAGATGGTGTAAATGTATTTGAATACTTGAATTCTTTAAATATACCTAAAGAACAAAAAATAATGGATTTAACAGAGATAATAGCTAGTTTGCATAATAAAACTAGCTATTTTAAAAATACTAGTGAAGATACATATAAAGCTATATATGAAGATATTAAAAGTAATATTAATTATCTAGAAAATATTTATAATACAATGTATGAAAGTGGGTTTTTAGAAGTTTTTATGCGTCCCTCAACATATGTATTTATGTGTAATTATTATAAGATAATTAGTTCTTTAGAGTTTTCTTTGCAAGAATTAGACTCATGGTATGAATTAATATCTAATGAAAATAAAATTAGAGTTAGTGTAGTACATAATAACTTGTCTTTAGATCATTATCTTAATGTAGAATTTAGTGAAGTATTAAAAAGATATTTTTATAAGTTTCCATTACTTGCTTATGAAAAGAAGTTGTTATTTATTTTAATTTCCTTGCCTCCGAAGCTACTTGATAATAAAGATGAATTTATGAAATGCCAAAATATATCTGATATAGTTAATTATGTTTTTAAAACTGAAGAATTAATGCGGCCATATTATACGAACGAGGAACAAGAAAAATAAGGTAATCTCTATTAAAAGAATAAATATATTAAATCTAAAGGGAAGTATGAGAGTAATAATACTTTGATAAAAAATTAAAACACCAAGTAAAAATAATATAATTACCGTAAAACCATTATTAAAAAAACGCATAAAAATCACCTATAGTAGTATATGAAAAGTGTATTTTTATGAATAGATTTATTGGGCACTAAAAGTTATTTTGGTGCTTTTTTATTTATTTAAATGGAAGTATATAGACTTTACAATAGGCGTTTTGTTTGTTATTATATTTATAATAAAGGGGAAGTGTTATGAAAAGAAAAGGTGGATTTGCTTTTATTGAAACTATAGTTACAGTTGTAGTTTTATCAGCTTCGCTTTTATATCTTTATAATTCTTATAGTTCTATTATAAATGACGAAGAAAAAAGGCTATATTATGATGATGTAGCATATATATATAAGACTAATTATTTAAGGGCTTTCTTGGAGGAATATTCGAATTTAGAAAGTTTGAAGTTTTCTTTTGATAACTCATATATTATAACGATTGGATATGATTATCAAGGATTATTTAATGAAGTGAATGCTTCGATGAATAGGTCTTTTGCAAAGATTATTAATAATTATAATGTTAATCAAATATTGATTGTAAAAGCTGATATGTTTAATGAGTGTGTAGATTATACGCTAGATATATGTAAAAGGTCATTTGAGAATGTTAATTTTAATATGAAAAAATATATAAATACGTTAAATGATACAAGTTATAGTTATTATTTAGTAGTAGAGTATACCGAGAAAAATGTTGATAATAAACTTAAGAAATGTAATCCGGGAAGTGATAAGTATTGTAAGTCTTATTATGCTTCCTTAGGTATTAATATTTGGGAGAATTAAAGATGAAAAAAAATAAGGGTTTTATTTCGATTACTTTGATATATTCGTTTTTTTTGGTGTTTTTGACATTGATTTTATCGATTGTTACAGGTTTTGTTAATACGCGGAATTTACTTAATAGTTTAAAAGATTCCATTATTAGTGATATTGCAGATACTAATTTTACGAAGTATTTGATAAATCATTCTGAGGATATAGGTCTTTTAAGGTATGAGGGTTTGTATAAATTTGTCGGGGATAGTGCAAGTAACTATGTTTGCTTGGTAAGTGCATGTGCAGAATCAGAAATGTATCGGATAATTGGCATAGAAAGCGGTAAGATTAAGATAATAAAAAATAGCTTTGAAGAACGAAAAATTGATAGTAGTGATACTAATGTTTTTGTTAATACAGAAATATATAATTATTTAAATGAAACTTTTTATAATAGTTTAAGTGATGATGTAAAAAAAATATTGTATTTACATACTTGGTATGTCGGGGGTGTTGATGTAAAAAATGTTGGTGGTTCAAGTATAGATTTTTATCAAGCAGAAATTGGTGCCAACAAAAACTCTGGAGTTACTTTGAATGCTTATGTAGGTCTTCCTTATGTTAGTGATTATATATTTGCTACCCCGAATTATGATGAGTTTAGTAAGGCTGATAACTGGATGTTTGAAAGTGATTTATGGTTTATGACGAGAGTAAGTAATTTTTATAATTATAATTATTATTTAAATAGTGAGGGTAAGCTTGCCTATTCGCTCGTGGGTGGAGTTAAGAAAATTAAACCAGTAATGTATTTAAAGAGTAATGTCACAAGCAAGAATATTGATGCAGACGGGTCTAAAAGTAACCCTTATATAATCGGAGGTTAATATGTTAAATAAAAAAGGTAATTCACTTTTAGAATTGATTATTAGTATTGCTTTAATATCTATAGTTATGGCTTTTTTGGTTAAGTTACTGGTTGATTTAAATAATAAAGAAACAAATAATGATTTTGCTGTAAAAAATCAAATAAATCGCGCAGAGATAATAAGGGCAGTAGAAAGTGATTTAATAAATAAAAAGTTAAAAAGTATTACAGATACAGCTTCTACGAAAGATACCTTGAAAGTTACATTTACTTTTTTAGATAATACTACAGGTGTAATAGAAGCTACGAAAAATAAATTTACTTATACGAATACCGAGGATAAAATAAGAACATGGACTATAAAGGGTGCTACCTTAGATAACATAGCTCATATATACTATGATAAAGATGATAAAAAAGATGGTAGTGATGATTTGTATTCTTTAGTTTTTAGTATCGAGGTTTATACTACAAATGATAATAATATGAAAAATAGTAATAATACTTTAGATGATATAACTTTAGCTTATATAGGAAAAGTAAGTGATAATAATACAACTTATACTTGTTTAGGTTATAATTGTAAGTATTAAGGCAATAATCGTCTGGAGGATTCGTCCTTTTAAGAAATATTTGTAATCTAGATTATATTCATCTAATATACATTTAACTTGGGTATGAATTGAAAGTCCCCCAAAAGAGATAAATAAGATAGCTAAGAGTTCTGTATAGGGTAAGTTTGTTGTAATTAAGGCATTTAATCCCTGTGTCATTTCTAGAAATCCTCGCAATATTATAGTAAGTTCTTTAGAAATATTAAAAGTATTAAGAAAAATATTACTTATAATAAAGTAAAAGGCAATTGTGCCTAGAACTAAAAGATTAGTATTAATACTTGTTTTAATGGAAGCTGAAAGATTAAGTTTCCTTTTATTATCGTAAGGTATTATGCTAGTCTTTTTTTCATGGAAGAATAAAAAAATAAGAAAGTTACTAAGATAATGAATAAGCATTAGTTTAACAACTATTTTGTAATCATTGAAAATAGCAAAAAGAATCGTATATAAAAATAAGGGATTAGCAAAATATGTATAAAGTAAGCAGTTATTGCCATAAGAAGAACTTATTTGTTTGTTTTTTACCATGTTGCCTGTGATAAATGCTGATGAGGGAGTACCACTTAATAAGGACATGAAAAAAATATATAAACTCGGGGTAAAAAGAGTCGAAAGATTTAAAGTTATTAGAATATCTTGAATAATAATCATAATAAATAGATAGGGAAATACTTTGTAAAACCAAATACTTGAAGCAGTTATGGTACTATCTAAAATAAGAGAGTAGTTTTTAAAAATTAAAAATATAA
Organism: uncultured Bacilli bacterium; assembly: GCA_934096025.1. Lineage (GTDB taxonomy): Bacteria > Bacillota_I > Bacilli_A > RF39 > UBA660 > Onthocola_B. Next base: position 2,964 of record CAKOLP010000027.1, on the reverse strand, counting down.
AGATAAGAATTCCTAAAAGAAGAAAGTTTTTTTTCATAAATCCGTCCTTTTTTGCTATAATTATTATGGTGATGTTATTTGTTTACTAAAATATATGAAAAGATAAAAGATTTTATTTTACTTAATTATAAGTTTTTAATAAGTTTGGTACTTTTAATAGTATTGTTTACTTATGAACTTCCCTTTGTTATATATACACCTGGCGGGGTAGTTCCGTTAGAAAAAAGGATAGAGATTAGTGATAAACACGATTATAGTGGTAGCTTAAATATGAGTTATGTATTAGTAAGAAAGGGAACACTTCCAACAATCGTGGCGTCTTATCTTATACCCGATTGGGATTTACTTAAAAAAGATGAGATAACCTCGGAAAATGAAAATATGGACGAGTTATTAGAAAAAGAGAAGTTATATATGGCTTCCTCTTTAGATAATGCAACTATCTTGGCATACAAAGAAGCTGGGAAGACTATTAATATTAAAAATAATATAAACAATGTTATATATATTGATAAAAAAGCTAAAACTGATATTTTAATGTTTGATAAAATATTAGAAGTCGAGGGTAAGAAAATAAATAATATCGAAGAATTAAAAGAAATTATAAAAGAAAAAAATGAGAAAGATAAAATAGATGTTTTAGTTCTAAGGGATAATAAAGAACAGAATTGTTATGCTGAAGTAGTAAAGATAAATAAAGAATTAAAAGTGGGAATAGCATTTTTGACAACTTATGAATATGAAACAGATCCAGAAATAACAATAAAAATTAAAAATAGTGAATCTGGTTCTTCCGGGGGCTTGATGTTAAGTCTAGCTATATACAATTATTTAGTTGATGAAGATATAACTAAAGGAAGAAATATCGTTGGAACTGGAACGATTGATACTCTAGGTAATGTCGGAGCAATAGATGGTGTAAAATATAAAATGCTGGGAGCTCATAAAAATAAAGCCGATATCTTTATATGTCCTTATGAAAATTATAAAGAAGCAGTAAAAGTTAAAGAAAAATATGATTTAGATATGGAAGTTGTGGGGGTAAAAACATTTAAGGAAGCCTTAAATTATTTGCAAAAATAATGAGGTTTCTTTTTTTGACAATTTTTTTATATTTCATGTGCTAGGATATTTCTCCGAAAGGAGGATTATTATGTGAAAGAAAGTTGTTATGAGTATTTCTTAAAAGATAGTTTATTAGATTTTTTATTGAAAAATAATATAGTAATAAAAAATATGGATAAATTATGTATAACTTTTAAAGATTATAAAGTAAATACACGAAGTATAAAAAAATTATTTGCCTTATCTTGTTTTAAAGTAATTGCTATAAAAAAAATAAAACCGAAGACTTATTTAGTAAAATATACGAAAAACACTAAAAGATATAATAAAGAAGTTGAAGTTATAATGACCGAGGGTAATTTATTTTATCCCAAAGGTATAGCAGTAGAATATTATAGTTTTATGTTAAAGAAAACTATGAAATTACTTGTATATAGTAATGAGGAACTTACTTGTGATTTATTTTATGATATTTTAGAAAATAAGGAAAAAGATATGCAAAACTTATGGGAATTTTTGTGCCTCGTAAGTAAGAATTTAAACTGGACTGATTTAGTTCTAAGTATTTTTGCTCTTTATCAAGGAAAGATGAAAAAACTTGATACTAATACGCTTCGCGAAAATTTAAAAAAACTTGATACCAAAGCTATGCATAAGAAATGGGAAGAATTTATAGATACTAATATATTTATAAAATATTCTTTAGATGAAATAATAGAAATACTTAAAAATTTAATTGATATGCTTGATAAGTGGAAAGGAAGTGAATAATGTTTAAAAAGATATGTTGTTTTATGTTATGTTTTAGTATTTTTCTTTTAGATATAAAAGCTCATACCTTTAAAGGGGGAGAAGTAATTGATAATGTATTTGTAAAGAAAGTATCAAAAAATAACGAAGTAGAATTTAAAAAAGGTCAATTTATTGTTGATGAAAATAATGAATATGTTTATTGTCTTGAGCCATTTGTAAAGGTAAAAAAAGATATACCGTATGAGATTTATGAAACTGATTTTGCCAGGGTTTTAAATATTTCCGAAGAAACTTGGCAAAAAATGAATTTAATAGTGCAGTATGGCTATGAATACAAAGATAACAATTATGACCATACGGATAAAAAATGGTATTACATAACGCAAATGATGCTATGGGAAGTATCAGATATTGAGGGGAAATTTTATTTTACGGATACTTTTAAGGGTCAAGTAAATGAAGATTTATTTAAAAGTGAAAAAGAAGAAATAAATTATTTAGTAAGTAGGCATTTTGTAACTCCGGAATTTGATTTTTCTCAAATCTTTCGAGGGGATACGGTTATTTTAGAAGATAAAAACGGAGTACTAGCTAATTTTTTAGTTGATAACCCAAATATTATAAAAGAAAATAATCAGTTAAAGTTAAATGTTACCGATTTAAAAACAAGTTTTAATTTGACTAGACAACAAACTAATGCTAAACCCATTATTTATGTAAGCAATGATAGTCAAAATATTATTAAAGGTTATATGAATGTAAATGTCTTTAAAAATTATGAGTTTGAAGCTTTGATTCCAAGAGGAAATATTTGCCTGAAAAAATATGGCGAGGCTAAAGGTGATAAAATACTTCTTCAAGATATTGAATTTACTTTATATGATGAAAATATGATGATATTAAGTACTAAGAAAACGGATAAAAATGGGGAATTGGTATTCGAAGATTTACCAATAGGTACTTACTTTTTAAAAGAAACCAATACTAATCCTTTATATGAATTAGATGATACTTTGTACGAGATTAAATTGGAAGTTGATAGTAATAATAGAGTAATTGATATTTATAAAGAGTTAGAAAATAAGATTAAAAAGGGGAAAATAAACTTAAAAAAATATGGAGAAACAAGAAAGGAGAAAATAGAAC
>CAKOLP010000026.1 GCA_934096025.1 uncultured Bacilli bacterium | reverse complement strand
CTCTATTCGAAGCCTCTATTCGAAGCCTCTATTCGAAGCCTCTATTCGAAGCCTCTATTCGAAGCCTCTATTCTATAGAATTTTAGCATTTTTTGTTCTAGTTTGGCAACACTTTTTAGCAAATTTTTTCAAAAAAATTTTTGGAACAAAAGACATAATATAATATTTTTATTTATTTAATAACCAATCAATTATATTTTTGTGAATTATACCATTTTGTGATAAATCAAATTTGTCCATTGAAAGAACATACTTTGGATAGTTATCCTCCACTTTTTGATAAGCATTAAATTCTCTAGCAATTACTGCATCATCACTTAAAATATAAGTAACTTGAATATATATCTTTTCATTAAATCTTGTTGCTATAAAATCAATTTCTCCATTTTCTAATGTGCCGATAGTAACATTATAGCCTCTAGCAATAAGTTCATTATAAACAATATTTTCTAAATAAGCCCCAATTTGTGCTTTCTTGCCCTCACTTAATATATTAGTAAAACCTAAATCAGTTAAATAATATTTATATTTACCTGTAAGAATTCGTTTTCCTCTAACATCATATCTTTCTGCTTTTGAAATGAGATTGGCACGAATTATATAATCTAAATAATTATATAATGTTTCAAGTGATACATTTCTTGAATCACTTTGCATATATTTTTTTAAACTTTCCGGAGAAAATACTTGAGACGGAGTAGTTAATATATAAGTAACTATTCTATTTAATAAATCTATATCTTTTATATTAAATCTTTTTACAATATCTTTTATTATTATAGAATCATATATATCATTTAAATATGTTTTTCTTGAAGTATCGTCTTGTTGCATAAATCTTTGTGGCATTCCACCCCATTTGATATAATCATTAAATGCATCTTCAATATCCCTATTATCCTTTATATTTAATAATTTACACACTTCATCAAACGTAAATGGAGTTATTTTAAAGCTTACATATCTTCCTGCTATATGAGTTGCTAAATCACTAGATAATAAGTCACTATTAGACCCAGTTATAAAAATAGATGTATTTTTGGTTGCCCTTAATGAATTAACAACACGTTCCCATTCATAAACATTTTGTATCTCATCAAAAAATATATAATACTTTTTATCATCAATTATTTTTTATTTAACATAATTGTTTAGTTTTTTAGGGTCTGTATATTCTTCATAATCATAATCTTCAAAATTAATATAGATAATGTGATTATCATCTATATTATTTTCTTTTAACTCATCTATTATTTGTTTTAATATTACTGACTTTCCAGAACGCCTTATACCAATTAATACTTTAATTAATTCTTGATTATAAAACGGTCTAATCAATTTTAAATATCTTTCTCGTATAACCATGTGTATCTTCCTCTCTTATAATACATAATTATAATCCTACTTGAAAGTTTTGTCAATTTATTACGGCAAAGCGTAATTTTTTTGTAATTTTTCTTATTTATTACGATTGAAAACATAATAAAAAAAGCCCTTTTTGCTTTTATCTTCGAAAAAATGGGGCACTGCAACCATAATTGTTTACCGTACACCACCGGTTTATTGGACTTATTACATTTACAATATTGCTTGTTATATTAGAGCTTCCCGTAGATGCTATTACCTCATTAGTTAAATAGAAGAAGTCGTTATATTTTTTTTTTGACACTAAAAGTAACTTCAGTTTTAGCTTGAGTCCCTACTTCACTTAAAGTAACTGTTAAAGTATTGCTACTGGAATCATAATTATATTCCCCACTTGAAGCTTGTGAACCATTAATGTTTACACTATTTTCTACAAAATCTACATAAGTTGTATTTAAAACATCAATTAATGTTACATTTTAGTAAGCCATATCCGTAGTATTATTTAAAGTTATAGTGTATGTTAAGTTTCCGTCTTTCCAATATTGTTTATCTGCTGCAAGTGTTAAGGTTAAACCATCAACTAATTTTACAACAGTAGTATTTGATGTAATAGATAGTGGCACATTATCATAAGTTCCATTTGCATTTACTGTATTAGATAATTCATTCATAGTTATCCTCCCTACAGTAGTATATGAAAATAAAAAAGAGAAGTTAATAAAACTTGCTCTATATTTTAAAGTCATCAATAAATGATGCAAACGATAATTGTTCTTCAACTTTGTCTTTCTTTACTTCTTCAGTTTCAATATTAACTGATGCTTCTTTTGTTAAATCAATTAATTCACATTTTGGAAAAAAGACTTCATATGTATTTTTAAATTGACTACCCGTAGAAGCTAAATCCATTATAGGAATATCACTGTTTTTAAGTTCATATAAAATATTATCTTTTTTGTAAACATTGATATCTTTACTATCAGTTAGATAAGCATATGCTATATTATAATCTTTTGTTTTAGCTTTCTTAAAGAGCATATTCCCTTTTTTAGCCCGAGATATTGGTACTAAATCAGTTAGTTTTACTCTTTTTATTGTTTTATAATTAGTATAAATATTTAAATATTCTTGTTCTTTTATAGATTCTGCCCATATAGAATAATCATCATCTTTTAAAGATATACCCTTTACACCACTTGCTTTAGTACCCACAATTGGTATTTCAGATGTTGAAAATCTTAAATATTGACCATTATTAGTTATAAATATTACTTCTTTACTAGCAAAATCAACATTTATTAATTCATCATTATCTTTTAGCTTAATAGCTGTAAGTGGTTTAGAATATCTAGTTACTTCAAAGTCTTTTAAAGCTACTTGTTTTACTAAGCCATATTTTGTAAATAAAACAATATTTTGAGATTTATCTTTTAGAATAAGAGATGAAATAATCTTTTCTTCTTCCTTAATAGTAATTAAATTACTTATGTGTTTACCTAAGTCTTTCCATTTTGTTTCAGGTATAATGTGAACTGGTACATATAAATAATTACCTAGATTAGTAAATAACAATAATGAATCTTTAGTTGATGTTAGAAATCTACCAGTTACAAAATCTCCAGGTTTTAGTGTTGTTTCTTCATCAGATGTTTTGAAGCTCTTTTGACTTACTCTTTTTACATAACCATCATTTGTTACTACCACAACTACTTTTTCATCTGGTATCATTTCTTTAGCATCTACTTTTATATCAACAATTTCATCTCTAATTTCAGTTTTACGAGGAATAGCATAAGTTTTCTTAATTTCTCTTAGTTCTGATTTCATAACATTTTTAAGTTCTGATTCATTACTTAATATTTTATTGCATTCTTCAATTAAACCTTTTAACTTTTCACATTCTTCTTCTAAAACTACAATATCTGTGTTAGTTAATCTATAAAGTTGTAATGTTACTATTGCTTCAGCTTGTTCTTCAGTAAATTTATATTTATTAACTAAATTAACTTTAGCATCACTTTTATTTTTACTAGCACGGATTAATGCTATTACTTCATCTAGAATTGAAATTGCTTTTATAAGACCTGTTGCAATATTATAATTTTTTGTGTAATATGCTAAGTCAAACTCAGTTCTTTTAGTTATAACCTCTTTTTGATGAGCAATATAAGCATCCAATATTTCTAAGATACCTAAAGTTTTTGGTGTCCTATTTACAATAGCTACACAATTATAATTATAAGATATTTGCAAATCAGTATTTTTAAATAAAAATTTCATTATAACATCTTTATTAGCATTAGCTTTTAAATCAATAGCAATTCTTATACCTGTTCTATCGGTTTCATCACGAACCTCAGATATTCCCTCGATTTTTTTATCTATTCTAAGTCCCTCGATTTTAGCAACACAAGCTTGTTTATTAACTTCAAAAGGTATTTCAGTAATAATTATTTGCTCTTTACCTTTTTCTTTAACAAATTCATATTTAGCTTGAACAATTACTCTACCCCTACCTGTTTTAAAAGCATCAATTATCCCTTGTTTTCCGAATGCTATACCACCGGTTGGAAAATCTGGGCCTTTAACTATTTCTAGAATTGTATCTAAATAACAATTTGGTGAATCAATTCTCTTAATTGTAGCATCAATTATTTCTCCGAGATTATGGGGAGGTATATTTGTTGCGTATCCCGCTGAAATACCACTCGTTCCATTTACAAGTAAATTAGGAAATTTAGCAGGTAATACAGTTGGTTCTAGAAATCTATCATCAAAGTTCGGAGCCCATGGAACTGTTGCTTTATCTAAATCTTTTAAAAGTTCTCCACTTATTTTGGCTAATCTTGCTTCAGTATAACGGTATGCTGCAGGTCCATCACCATCCATAGAACCATTATTACCATGGATATCTACAAGAATATGATTTTGTTTCCACCATTGGCTCATCCGTACCATAGCTTCATATACAGATGAATCACCATGAGGATGGAATTTACCTAAAACATCACCAACCGTTGCAACACATTTTATATAACCCTTTTCGGCAGTATTTCCAGCTTTATACATAGCATATAAAATTCTTCTTTGCACTGGCTTTAACCCATCTCGAATATCAGGTATAGCTCTATCTTGAATAATTTCTTTAGCATAAGCCGCAAATCGCAAGGACATTATTTCTTCTAAGCTATAATCTTCTATTTTTTTAACTATATCCATTTAAACCTCCTTATTCCGCCCTATAACTGTCTTCAAGAGTAAACTCAACATTTTCATTTATCCATTCTTTACGAGGTTCTACCTTATCTCCCATTAAGACTTGGACTCTTTTTTCTGCTAAGGCTGCATCGGTAATTCTTACTCTAATTAGACTTCTTGTTTCAGGGTCCATTGTTGTTTCCCAAAGTTGGTCAGCATTCATTTCTCCTAAACCTTTATATCTTTGAATATCATATTTTCCTGCATTGTTTAATTTTATTTCATTTAATTCATCATCACTATACGCATAATATCTTTTCTTACCATATTCTAATTTATAAAGTGGTGGCATAGCAATATAAAGTTTACCGCTTTCAATTAAACCACGCATACATCTATAGAAGAATGTAAGTAAAAGTATTTGAATATGTGCTCCGTCAACATCAGCATCAGTCATGATTATTACTTTATCATAATTAGATTCTTCAGCATCAAATTCTTGCCCAACACCTGCGCCGATTGTATGAATTAATGTATTTATTTCTTCATTTTTTATAATGTCATCCATTGATGCCTTTTCACTATTTATAACCTTACCTTTTAATGGTAATATTGCTTGGAATTTTCTATCCCTTCCACTTTTAGCAGAACCACCGGCAGATTCTCCTTCGACAATAAATAATTCATTTATTTTAGGATTTTTTCCTTGTGCTGGAGCCAACTTCATAGACAAGTTTTTCTCTATTTTATTTTTATTCTTTCCATTTCTAGCATCTTCTCTAGCTTTTCTGGCCGCTTCCCGTGCTACTTTACTTTTCATTGCTTTATCTAAAATATTTTTTGCTACTTCATTATTTTCTTCTAGGAAAAATTTTAAAGATTCATAAGTGATACTTTCTGTTACGCTTCTAGCTTCCGGTGTTCCTAGTTTACCTTTGGTTTGCCCCTCAAATTGCAATAACTCCTCTGGTATTTTTAAACTTATAACTGCAGATAATCCCTCACGAACATCACTACCATCTAAAGTACCATCTTTAGCTTTAAAAATATTGTTATTTTTTGCATAGTCATTAAATGCTTTTGTTATCCCAGTTTTAAAACCAACTTCATGCGTTCCTCCATCAGAAGTCTTAACATTATTAACAAATGATAAAATATTCTCATTATAAGTATCAGTATATTGCATGGCAATACTTACTTCAATATTACTTTTAGTATTATTAAAATTAATTATCTTATTTAAGGTTGTTTTTCCCTCATTCATATACTCTATAAAACTTGTAAGCCCATTTTCATAATAAAATTTAGCATAATGTTTATCTTCTTCATCAATAACTTCAATAGTAAGGCCACTAAGCAAAAAAGCTGATTCTTGCATTCTTTCACAAATAGTTGTATAAGAGAAATTACAGTTTTTAAATATTGTATCATCTGGTAAAAATCTAACTATAGTTCCTGTTTTATTACTTTTACCTACCGTATGTAGTGGTTCCTTAACTACCCCACCATTTTCAAAATCTATTTCTGATATTAATCCATCTCTATAAATAACTACTTGCATTTCTTTAGATAAGGCATTAACAACACTAGCCCCTACTCCATGAAGCCCACCAGAAACTTTATACCCTGCTTCAGAAAATTTTCCTCCAGCATGAAGAATTGTATATATTACTTCTGGGGTTGATTTACCTGATGCGTGCATACCAATTGGTACCCCACGACCATTATCTGCTACAGTTATACTCTTATCTTTATTAATAATAACTTTAATGTGATTACCATATCCATTTATAACTTCATCTATAGCATTATCTACAATTTCCCATACTAAATGGTGCATTCCTCTTTTATCAGTAGAACCTATATACATACCAGGTCTTTTTCTAACTGCTTCAAGTCCCTCTAAGATTTTAATTGAAGATTCATCATAGTTTGCCATATTATCACTCCTAGACCATTATAACAGTATAATCCCTAAAAATGCAAATAAAACCTTAGAAATCCAGGATAAAATCACAAACTAACAAACTTGCGATGATTCTTTTTATTTCATTTTCATACCTGTACCTAATACTTAGTTATATTTAAAGTCTTTTGATCTTCATTACTTTTTTTACACATCTCATTAATTTAAGATTAGCCCACTTTTCCTTATTTTTTTATCCAATTAAAATCATTAGTAATTTGGTTTTCCTAGATATAACATTTTTCTGTTGTTATATATTTTTTTGATTTACTTAAAAATTATTTATTATCAAACTATAACTTTTAAACTTTCGCAAAATCCTTATGATTACCAATTAGCCTTTACTAAACTATAATAATTTATCCTACAAAATTATTCAAAAATATTGCATTTATATAATAAATAGTGTATATTATTTATTGAAACGTGCCTAGGAAACTTTTGAAGCCCTAGGTCTTTTTCATAATTTATTAATATAAATAGCATTTTTGTCTAAAACTATACTATACCTGACATAGACTTATCAAAAACTGCTTTAAAAAGATACTTACATAAAATTAAAACAATTCAAAAAAAGAACTAGCACAAACTAATTCTTTAAAGATTTAAATACTCTATTCCATACTTTATCTGTCGAATAATTTAAAATACCATTTTTATATACTTTTAAACCTTTTTTCAACAATACATATATAAACATTACCATAATAATAATTGATATAAGCATTTCTAAAACTGATATTTCCCCGATTATATAAAGGGTTGGACTTAAAAATGCTGATAAGAACGGTATATACGATAATACATGAATAAGAGTAGAACCGTTAAATAAAGATGCAGATATAGATAAATAATAACCCACTAGAGATATTAACATTATTGGTGTTTGCAATTGATTAAAGTCTTCGATATTTACAGTCATAGAAGCTAATATTCCTGATAAAACTGCATAAGCAATAAAAGACAAAAGCATTAATACCAATGTAAATGTTACTAAAACTACTAATTTACTCGTAAAAATTGATAAATCTATATCCCCCACTAAAGAGGTAAGCAAATCTGCAGAACCAGTTGATGCCATAACACCACTTAATAAAATACCTATAAGGGAATATCCAACTAAAAGGAATCCCTCCAAAATAACAAAGATATTACTAGCAAGCACTTTAGAAAACAAATGTGTCTTAGGACTTACACTCGCAATAATAATTTCCATACTTCTCGTAGTCTTTTCTTCACATATTTCCCCGCCAACCATTTGGACTAAAAAGATAACTAACATAAAGAAAGGTAATATTAAAGTTGGAAAAACACTATTCATTACTAAATCCATATTTTCATCAACACTATTTTTATCATTTAATACAATACGATTTATAGTAGTACTCGTAGTTATATTAGTAAGTTCATCCGGACTTATATTAGCTTTTATCAAGCCTAAAGTACTTTTCGTAGTATTTAAAGCACTAGTTATTTCTTTATAAATGGCATTATCTATCTTATCATTACTAATAATTTCTCCTTGTAAATATTCTTTATCATCTTCATTTAAAATAATAACAACTTCTTTATCATCAAGATTTTTGGTAATATCTTCCTTACTTTTATCAGTTGCATCTATTTTAAGTAATTTATCTTCATCTAAGCTTGTTAATACACTACTAAAAGTATCATACATATTTGCATTATCAATAACATAGATTTGCATCTCATCAGAAAAATCTCCCCCGAAAAATTTAATTATCGAATTAATATTAATGATACCCACAATTACTAAGGCTAATAAAATATTTGTTACAATAAACCATTTTGAGCAAACTTTCTTTTTTAGACTCACACCAGTTAAATACCAAAATTTCTTACTCATGATGACCTCCTACATAATGGATAAATATTTCACTTAACGGAGCATAAGATACAACATACTTACTTATCTCACAATCTTTTATTAAATTAAATACATCTTTAGAAATACTATTATTTTCTATATGAATAACATATTCACTACTCTTTTTTTCAATATCCAAAACTCCAGGTAATGCTTTAATGCTTTCAATAGGAATATCCTTACCCCTTATTTCAATTACTTTTTGGGCATAATTCTCTCTAATTTCATTTAAATTACCATTTAAAACCGGTTTACCCTTTACTAAAATAATTAATTCTTCACAAAAATCTTCAATATACTCCATTTGATGAGAAGAAAAAATAATCGAACAGCCCCTTTGTTGCAATTCTTTAATTGCTGACTTTAAAAGGCCTACGTTTATAGGATCTAGCCCCGTAAAAGGCTCATCTAATATCAATAACTTCGGGTCATTTATAACCGCAGAAATAAATTGCACCTTTTGTTGATTTCCCTTAGATAGTTCCTTAATTAACTTATTTTTATAATTTTTAATAGCAAATTTTTCTAGCCAGTAATCAAGCTTTTTACTTATATCCTCTTTAGGTATTCCTTTTAAAACTCCATAATATTCAATCATTTCATATACTGTTAATTTAGTTAATAAACTTCTTTCTTCAGTCACAAAACCAATTAAATCCGTATTTTTATAAGTAATCTTTTCACCATCTAAAGTGATATTTCCTAAATCTGGGTCAATAAGCCCCATAATCATACGAAATGTTGTAGTCTTTCCAGCCCCATTTTCTCCAAGAAGCCCAAATATTTTACCGTTTGGAACAGTAAACGATAAATCATTAACAGCTACTAAATCGCCATATTTTTTTACGACATTATCTACTTTTAACATAAATCCTCTTTTCTTAATCTCATTATATTACACTTTTTTTAAAAAATAAAGGGGCTGTAATGAAATAAAGTAATTTCATACAGCCTTTTTCTTTTCTTTTTTTTGTTTTGGAAAAGGTAATTTT
>CAKOLP010000025.1 GCA_934096025.1 uncultured Bacilli bacterium | reverse complement strand
ATCCTAGGTAAATACACAAAACTTCCTCTTAAACAAATAATTGATAAATCAGATATAGTTACTTTAGCAATCGGCCTAGATGAATTTGCAGAAAATTCTTTGCTAGAAAACATAACCACAGAAACAATTGATATTTATATAAAAGAAATGGATAAATTTTTATCTGCCGTAAGAGAATTTTATAACAAAAAAATTATTGTAATAGGCCTTTACCCCGCAAATAACTTTACTAAAAAAGATGCTATCGAAGTAAATGAAAACTTAAAAAAATTATGTGGAAAATACAATGCCTCTTTCATAGATATTATCTCTATTTCCCAAAAAGAAGAATACTACCTAGACCAAAACAGCTACTATATGAACTATCTTGCTCATAAAAAAATAGCAAAATACTTATACCAAATATATAAAACAAAATAAAATACAACGGTATATTAAAACAATATTAAAAGAAACGTAATTATTTGTTGATAACTCGGAATTTTTGGAAAAAACACCTTTATGGTGTGGCAAAATTTGAATTAAAAAAAATATTGACATTTGCCAAAAACAAAGATTGTGATGATAATAAAACAATTTTCGCAACTCAAAAGGATAAAATGCTTGACAGTTAATATAAAAAGTATGTAATATTCTGGTAAAGGGAGTAGTTATGAATAAGGATACAAAAATTCTCAATCTGTTTAGAAAAATCATATGCTCATTATTATGTATTATTAAAAATACCAAGAATGCTCATTTAAAAAAAGAATCTGCTTATTATTTAGCTTATTATTTAAAACAATATGAATTATACAATTATAAATGTATTTATTTTTTAAATAATATGGAAAAAGTTATAAATTTTTGCAATCGATGTTATGAAGACAAAGATGTTTTCGATTATGCAGAAGATGTCGAATATGGATTAAAAGAACTTAATGAAATAACTATTTTTAAAGGAGGTATTTAAAAGAACAAAATCAATTTGGTAGGTTATGCTATAATTCTTTTAATTTGGTTGCCACAATAACTTATTGTTTTTCACAATTTAGAAGTAGTTTAAGAGAAATATAGCAATTACGCAAGAACTAATAATATGTATAATGCAACAAGAGCAACCACGTTCAGGTATTAAAGAAATGTATTAATAAATATATATCGCCATACCATATGTTGTGCAAATAACTAAAATGATAATATCCGAATTTAAATTAATGCAAACAAATTACCTACTTGTAAAAAATAACAAATATGTTATAATAATTTAGACATGGAAAAAATACTATGTTATGAATATAACATGGCGAAAGGAGAAGAAATATGAAAAAGAATATCCATCCAGAAGTTAAAGATGCAAAAGTAACTTGTGCTTGTGGTGCTTCATTTGACACTAAATCTGTAAAAGAACATATTGATGTAGAAGTATGTAGTGAATGCCACCCATTTTACACTGGAACACAAGGAAAGGTAAAACGTGCTGGAAATATAGAAAAATTCAATAAGAAATTTGGATTTAACACTGAACAAAATTAATTTTTTGTTCTTTTTTAATAGATAAGCTCTTTGATTTTTAGTATACTTAAATAAAGGAGATGATAAATATAAAGATTTTTTTAGGATATGACCACCAAGGTGTAAAATGTAAAAATACAATTACTAACTATTTAGAAGAAAATGGTATAGAAGTTATAGATACAAATATTCCAAACGATGATTTAGATGATTATCCTGATTTTGCTAAAAGTGTATGCAAAAATGTTTTAAAGGAAAATGCTCTAGGTGTTTTAGTGTGTGGTTCAGGTATAGGTATGTCTATCGCAGCCAATAAAATTCGGGGAATAAGGTGTGCCCGAGTATTTAATAGTGATGATGCCCTACTTGCCAAGAATCATAACGGAGCTAATGTAATTGCATTTAGTGCTAATTTAAATGAAGAAGAAATTCACAAAATTTTGGATAATTTTATAATGGGACGTGAGCCTGATGAAGAAAGGCATTTAAGAAGAATTGCTAAAATAAAAGAAATCGAGGAAGAAAACTGTGCAAATTAAACTGTTTTTGTATGTCTTTTTTACGTTTATTTCCGCTTTTGGCTTATCAGGATTAAACTTTGAAGCCATTTTAAAGAAAAACAAAATTTTTGAAGCTAAAGTTTTAAGTATGGTCTTAAGTTTTTCATTGGGCTATCTTTTAACTAATTTTGTACTAGATTTTTTAAATATATAATATAATGATAAAAAAGGATAAAATATGAATAATAAAATATTAGCAATTATTATAGTTTTCCTAGGTATCATAGCAATATTAAGTAGTTCTAAAAAAGAAACTACTTTTTTAATACCTAAGGAACAAGAAGAAGATATCAAAGTACGCATCAAAGATACATCAACTAAAAATATATCTACGATTGACTTAGAAACATATATTATCGGAGTAGTCGCCGGAGAAATGCCAGCTTCTTTTGAAGTTGAAGCTCTAAAAGCTCAAGCCATAGCATCTAGAACCTATGCAGTATATAAAATGCAAACAAGCTCTAATGATTATGATTTAGTAACAGACATATCTAATCAAGTATATATAACCGAAGAAGAAATGCAAGCAAAATGGAAGACCCAATACCAAAAATACAAGGACAAAATTACAGAAGCTGTAAACGATACAAAAAATCTTATAATGACCTATAATGATGAAGTGATAAGTAGTTTCTATTTTGCTATTAGTAATGGTAAAACTGAAAATGTCTCCTCAGTATTCGGCGAAAATAAAGAATATTTAAAAAGTGTCGATAGTATGGATACAAATGTTAATAATTTTAAAGTAGAAACAACTATTTCCAAAAGAGACTTTTGTAGTAAACTAGGTATTGATTGCCAAACTATAGTGATTAATAACATTAAAAAAAATTCCACGAATCGTGTTGAAGAAATAACTATAAACAATAAAACATTTAAAGGCACCGAAATACGAAAACTTTTAAATCTTCGTTCCACAGACTTTACTTTCTCTATCGCTGACTCTATAAAAATTACGACCTATGGATACGGACATGGCGTGGGAATGAGTCAATACGGAGCAAATGAAATGGCCAAAAATGGCTCTACCTACGAAGAAATTTTAAAACATTATTATCAAAATATAAATATTGTTAAAAATAATGTATAAAATAATTTAAATTTTCCCATACTTTAATTAGGATGGTGAATTATGAAGAAAAGGAAATTAAAAGGGTTTGTATTACCAACAATCTACGTCATGGTAATAGGTGTTTTATTCTTAAGTATATCGGTATTAGGAAATGTTTTACAAAATAAAACTGAATATACTGACATGGTCTTAAGCACATTAAGAAAAGACGGAGTACCAGTAATTAAAGAAGAAAATGATACACAACAAGTAAGTACAATCGTAAAACCATTTACAAGTACAAGTGTAGCAATCAATAAGTCATTTTATGATATGACAGATGATGATGCCAAACAACAAGATTCTTTAGTGTATTATGAAAAAACATATCTTCAAAATAGCGGAGTACTATATACCTCTAAAGAGCAATTCGATGTTTTAGCAGTATATGACGGTAAAGTTACCAACATTGGTAAAGATGACATTTTAGGTAATTATGTTGAAGTAACACATAATACTAACTTAAGAACAATCTATTATAGTTTAAGTGAAGTCTCAGTAAAAAAAGATGATGTAGTAAAACCTAGTGATATATTAGGTAAAAGTGGTGAAAACAAAATAGAAAGTGAAAGCAAAAACTCTTTATTATTTGAAGTCTATTTAAACGGGGTAGCAATAGATCCAGAAGATTTTTATAATATGAATGTTGACGAATTAAAATAACATAATATAACCCTTTAATAATATAATTTATTAAGGGGTTGTTTTAAAATGAATAATGATATAAAAAAAAGAGTCTTAAAAGAAGCAATTCATATAATCAATACTAAAGATACAATAAGAAAAACGGCAGACAAATTCAATGTTAGTAAAAGTACTGTTCATGTCGATTTAAGTGAAAGACTAAAACAAATAGATAAAAATTTAATGACAGAGATAAATGATATCTTTAAGAGTCATGATGAAGTAAAACATATAAGAGGGGGAGAAGTTACAAAACAAAAATATAAAAGAGGTCTAAAATGAAATTTAAAAATATCTTATATTTAACAGATGATTATATATACTTAAAAAATAAAAAACAGGAAGAAATAATAAAGTTCAAAATTAGTAAAAATGTTATAAGTAGTGGAAAAATAATAAATGTTGCCAAATTCAATAAGCTATACGAGAAATTATTAGCAGATAATCATTTAAACAATTCACTCTTTGGAGAAACAATTAAAGTTATTGTAACCCCAAATTATAAGAGTTCAGATATTCTATTTTTAAAAAATATATTTAATTGTTTTAACTATCGTAAAGTTATCGTAGATTATATTAATAAATGCTATAAGCTAAATGATAGTAATACCTATATAAATGTTTTAGATAATACTGTTTTTATAACGTATTTAAATGAATATAAAAAATTAAATTCTATTACAGTAACTAAAGATATGTTTAAAAATACTTTTGACTTATTAAAATATATAAAGTATGTAGTTGATAATAAAGAAATATATTTACTTGGGTATGGAGAACTTTTAGAAGAAATATTTAATAATTTTGAAGATATTCATGGTAATAAGACGTATCTTTATTCCGACCATGAAACCTACATAATAAAGAAATTCCTATAAAAAAACTGTCGATAATTGTCGACCGATAATTCTTGCTATTAGGAATTTTTTATGTTAAATTTAGATTGTAGGGAAGGAGTTGACTGATCATGATGCAAGGAAAAGTCAAATGGTTTAATAATGATAAAGGGTATGGCTTTATTGAATATGATAAACTATCTGATATATTTGTTCATTATTCAGCTATCGTAAAGGATGGATATAAAACATTAAATGAAGGTTCTATTGTGAATTTTAAATTAATTGAAACATCTAAAGGTTTACAAGCAGTTGATGTCGTAGAACAAGAAATGACTACAATTAAGTAGTTTTTTTCTTTTTGTTGTGTTATATTAAAGGTAGGAGAGGTGATAATTTTGAAAATTAATGTACGAGGAGATAAAGTTACTGTAACTAAAGCTATGAAAGATTATTTAACAGAAAAACTAAGTAAGTTAAATAAATATTTTGATAATGATAGTAACATTGAATGTAAGGTTTTAGTGAAAATAAAAAATGAAGAACAAAATGTCGAAGTTACTGTACCTACGACTAAGTTTACTTTAAGAGCAGAAGAAAAACATACAGATTTCTATGCTGCAGTAGATTTAGTAATTGATAAGTTAGAAAGACAAATTCGAAAAAATAAATTCCGTTTAGAAAAAAAATACCGTGATGTACCTAAATTTGAATTTAATTTTGAAGACATAGATGTTGAAGATTTTACAGAAGAAAAAATAGTAAAAAGAAAAGACATTGAAATGAAACCTATGGATGAAGAAGAAGCAATAATTCAAATTGAATTATTAAATCATGACTTCTTTGTATTTAAAAACATTGATGAAGATTGTGTATCAGTAATCTATAAAAGAAAAGACCATAGTTACGGTATAATTAATGTAAAATAAAAAATCTGCTTTAATAGCAGGTTTTAATTTGTAATTATTCTAGAAATATAGTAAAATACTAGAAAAAGGAGAATGAAATGAAATTTTTAAAAAAATTATTAGATAGTGAATATAAAGAACTATGTCGTTTTGAAGATTTGGCTTTAGAAATAGAAAAACTAGAACCAGAAATGCAAAAATTAAAAGATGAAGATTTTAAAGATAAAACAATAGAATTAAAAGCTTCATTAGAAACAGGAAAGACCATTGATGATATTATTGTTCCTGCTTTTGCCCTAGTTAGAGAAGCAGCATACAGAGCAATTGGGGAAAAACCTTTCCATGTCCAAATACTTGGGGGATTAGCAATCCATTTTGGAAATATAGCTGAGATGAAAACTGGTGAAGGTAAAACTTTAACAACAATTTTACCAGCATATTTAAATGCCTTAGAGGGAAAAGGTGTCCATGTAGTTACAACTAATGAATACTTATCAACGCGTAATGCAGAATGGATGAAACCAATTTATGACTTACTAGGTGTAAGTGTTGGTATAAACCTAAGAGAATTAAGTCCAAAAGAAAAGCAAGAAGCTTATAATATGGATATAACATATTCTACCAATAATGAAATAGGCTTTGATTACTTAAGAGATAATATGGTAGTAAGAAAAGAAGACCGAGTTCAAAGAGGACTAAACTTCTGTATTATCGATGAAGTTGACTCTATTTTAATAGACGAAGCCAGAACACCTCTTATTATAAGCGGAGGCCAATTTAACACTAATAGTTTATATAAGGATGCTGATCGTGTAGTTAAAACATTAAGTGAAGATGAAGATTTTACTGTAGATTTAAAAACCAAGAGTGTTTCACTAACAGCTGAGGGTAGCAAAAAAGTTGAAAAGAAATTAAATATCAAAAATCTATATGATTTAGATAATACTAATTTAGTGCACCATATTAATCAAGCTCTAAAAGCTAACTATAGTTTTAAAAGAGATATAGATTATGTCGTAGAAAATGATGCTATAATTATAGTTGACCAATTTACTGGAAGACTTATGCATGGTAGACAATATTCTGAGGGACTACATCAAGCAATTGAAGCTAAGGAAAATGTAACAATTAATACAGAAACAAAGACAATGGCAACAATTACTTTTCAAAATTTATTTAGAATGTATAATAAATTATCAGGTATGACTGGTACTGCTAAAACTGAAGAAGAAGAATTTAGAAATATTTATAATATGTATGTTATAAGAATACCTACTAATAAACCAGTAATAAGAGAAGACTTAGCTGACTTAGTATATTCTAATGAAAACGGAAAATATAAGGCAATTATTAATGTTGTAAAAGAAATTCATGCAACACACCAACCAATATTAATAGGTACTATTTCAGTAGAATCAAATGAAAAACTAAGTAAATTACTTACTAAAAATGGTTTAAAGCACGAAGTATTAAATGCTAAGAATCATGAAAGAGAAGCAGAAATAATAGCTCATGCCGGAGAAAAAGATGCCATAACTCTTGCAACTAATATGGCTGGTCGTGGTACCGATATTAAATTAGGTGAGGGAGTACGAGAAATCGGAGGTCTTTATGTAATAGGTACAGAAAGACATGAATCTCGTCGTATAGATAATCAGTTGCGTGGTAGATCTGGTCGTCAAGGAGACCCTGGAACAAGTCAATTTTTTGTATCATTTGATGATGATTTAATGCGTCGTTTTGGAACAGAAAGAATAAAAAATATGCTTATATCAATGGGTATTGATGAAAATCAAGCTATTCGTTCAAAAGCTCTAACCAAAAGTATTGAATCAGCTCAAAAGAAAGTTGAGGGAAATAACTTTGACTATCGTAAGAGTCTACTTGATTATGACAATGTTTTAAATGAACAAAGAGAAATAGTATATGCAAAAAGAAATACAATTCTAGATGAAGAAAGTATTCATGATAAAATAATCGAAACATTTAAAAATACAATAGATAATTTAGTTATGAGTCATATTCCTCCAGAAAATTGTTTAACAGATAATGATTTAGAAGAAATAACAGAATATGTAAATACTAACTTCTTAAAGAATCAAAATTTAACTAAAAAAGAACTAGAAGATAAAAAAGAAACTGAAGTTAGTGATTACATCTTTGACTTAATAATAAAAGATTATGAAAAGAAAATGATATGCTCTCCGCTTATGAATGATTTTGAAAAAGCCATATCTTTACGAGTTATTGATACAAGCTGGGTAGATCATATGAGTGCAATGGAACATTTAAAAGAGGGGGTAAGCTTAAGAGGATACGGTCAAACCAATCCTATTCAAGTTTATACAATGGAGGGATATGAAATGTTTGATAACTTCTTAAATAAGGTGGATAATGATATTGCTTTATTCTTACTTAAATCTGAAGTTAAACAAAACATTGAAAGAAAACAAACTCTAGATGGAAATGCCAATGACGGTAAAGAAAAAGTAAAAAGCAAACCAAAAAGAGTAGCTAAAAAAATCGGTCGCAACGAATTATGCAGTTGTGGCTCTGGCAAGAAATATAAACAATGCTGTGGTAAATAGCTTGTTTTATAAGGTTTTGTACAATTGGAATTAGTCAAAAAAACACTAAATTGTGTGCAAAATCATCAAATTGTGTGCAACTTGTGTGCGAAAAATAAAAAATTATGCACACAAATCCATTTAACCCATATAAATAAAGGGTTAATGTTATGCACACAAAATCATGAAATCAACATTCGTGTTGATTTTTTTCGTTCTCTAAAAGATTTAAAAGAAGGAAATATTTATGGCACAAGTGAACACTGTTGAATTAATTAAAAATTTAATTCATTCAAAGGGAATTTTTAATATAATAAAATTTAAGTAAAATTTATGTTGATTAATGATATTAAATGATATAATAAAACATAGGGAGTGAAAAAAATGGGTAAAATATCAAATGCTATTCAAATGTTAAATTATCTGAATACAGGCAATAAATATACTGCAAGGGAACTCTCAGAGAAAATGGGTATTACTGAACGAATGGTTAGATATTATAAAGCAGAATTAGAACAGGCAGGGATTCCGATAGAGACCTTTATGGGACCAAATGGGGGCTATTACATACTAAATATTAAAAACCAATATAATCATTTCAATAAATATGATCTTCAATTATTAGAAAATATTAATATGGTATTAGAAAAATTAGAATATGAAGATATTGTAAAATATAAAAAAATAATTAATAAAATTAAATTTGCAAGTGATGTAGAGGAGGAAAAGAGTAAATATTTTTTGGATAATGGTGCTAATGATAAATCTGAATTATATTTTATTTTAAATGATGCAATTTTAAATAAAACACCACTAAAAATATTATATAGGAATTTAAAACAAGAATGGCAAGAAAGAACAATTCATCCATTACAAATATTTAGTTATAATAATAAATTTTATGTAACAGCATATTGTGAACTTAGAGATGATATTAGACATTTTGAAATTGATAGAATAAGGTTAAACAATAAATAATTAAGACATAATATTGCCTACATATATGATATAATATATTTACAAGAGGTGATAACTATGATTAATCAAAAAATATTTATTGATTTTGATGGAGTAATCTTTGATACAGAAAAGAGAGTTGTTGAAAGAAAAAATCAAAAACCTGATATGAGCTGGAATGAATTTTTTGAAAAATTAGATTGGTTCCAATTATTAGAAGAGTCCAAGGTAATAAATAATGCTATTGAATATATTTTGGAAGGACAGGATAAATCAAAGCAGCTTTCTATTTTAACTAAAATACATACTTTAGTTGAAATGGAAGCAAAAGTAAAAGCGTTAAGGAGTAGAAAAGTAGAGATACCAATATTATTTGTTCCACCTCATGTGAAAAAAAGTCAAATATATTTACCAAATAATGGAGAAATTTTAATTGATGATAGTATTAAAAATTTAATTGATTGGGAACAAAAAGGGGGAAAGAGTATTTACTTTAACGAAGATTTAGAATCTGTTAGTCAGTTTGAAACTGTAAAAACTTTGAGTAGAATTTTATAGGAGGTTTTTATGATAAGTGAAGAATTGTTAAAATAATTATCAAAAAGCACTGCAACAAAAATATAATGCAGTATGCTTGGATATTGATGGAACGTTAACAGAAGATAATTCAACAAAGGTGGATTCTCGTGTTTTACCAATGCTAGCAAATATGTTAAAAAAACATATTCCAGTAGTTTTTTTCACAGGTAGAGGAGAGTCTGGAT
>CAKOLP010000024.1 GCA_934096025.1 uncultured Bacilli bacterium | reverse complement strand
GCCTAATCAAGTCTTAGAAAAAGATAAGAAAGAAAGAGTTAGGGAAATGACCACTTTAAGTGATTCTTTAGAAAAAAAATACTATAATAGATTTATAAATAAAGAAGTAGAAATTTTAGTAGAAAATGTTAAAGATGGGGAAAGTATTGGGCATACAAGTAATTACTTAGAAGTAAGAATACCAGAAGTTTTAACTGTTGGTAAAATTTATAGAAGGACTTTATGAATTATATAAGCGGAAAGATAAAAAAAACAATATTTTATAACGAAGATAGTGGCTTTTTAGTAGGCTTGTTTCGGATTAAGGAAACTAATGATAAAAATGTTTTAGATAAAGTAAACAAAACAATTACTATAACGGGGGTGTTTCCTAGTGTTAATTTAGATGTTGCTATAAAAATATATGGGGAATACATAAGAAATGATCGTTTTGGTATGCAATATAAAGCTAATAATTATGTAATAGAATTACCGAGTACGAAAGAGTCAATTATTGATTTTCTATCTTCATCTTTTATTTCTGGGTGTGGAGAAGTTACTGCTAAGAAAATAGTAGATTTTTATGGGGAAAATGCTATTGAAATTATTAAAAATGATAAAAACAAGCTTTTTGCAATCGAGGGTCTAACTGAGGCGCGAGCTACTAAAATATATACATCATTATGTGATTATAGTAAGAGTAGTGATATTATCAAGAATTTGCAAGATTTAGGTTTCACAGTAGAGGAATGTTTTAAAATATATCAAAGATTTAAAAATAATATTGAAGATATTTTTGCCGATGACTTTTATGAATTGAATGAAATTATTGATTTTGCTAAGTTAGATAGTATTTATGTAAATAAATTTGGTAGTAAAACAAAAGTTAGGATTAATGCTTGTTTACTTGAGGCAATGCGCCAGTTAAGTAATACTAATGGTGACACTTATTATTTTGATGCCGAAATACTGGAAATGTTACGCAAGAAATTTAATATTGAACTTAATGAGGAAGTTTTTGAAGAATTTATAAGTGGGTTAATAGCTCGGGAAAAAATAGTTAAGCTAGAAGACCGTTATTATTTAAAAAGCTATTATGATAAAGAAAAAAATATAGCAAAAAATCTATATAAAATTGATAATCACCAAATAAAAAAAATACCTAATATTTTCGAAAAACTGGCAGAATTTGAAAAAAGCATAGGTATTCTTTATAATGAAGATCAACAAAAAGCAATAAGTAGTGCCCTTAATAATAATGTTACAATAATATCTGGGGGGCCAGGAACTGGTAAAACAACAATTATAAATGCAATTGTTAAACTTTTTATAAAAGAAAATAAATGGGCCAATAAAGATATCGCGGAAAACATTGCTTTATTAGCTCCGACTGGTAGAGCAGCCAAAAAACTATCTACATCTACTAATCTTCCGGCATATACCATACATAGATATTTAAAATGGTATAAAGATAGTAATGACTTTTTCTATAATGAATTTAATAAAACCAGACATAGATTAATTATCGTAGATGAAGTAAGTATGATAGATACTGATTTATTTAATGCTTTGTTAAATGGGATAAGTTCTAATGTGAAGCTTATTTTTGTGGGGGATACATTTCAGCTTCCAAGTGTAGGGGCAGGTTTAATATTAAATGATTTAATTGCAAGTGACTATTTTACTTTTATACCTTTAAATAAGATTTATCGGCAAAGTGAAAACTCTTATATACCATATTTAGCTAAAGAGATAAAAAACAAAGAATTAAGCGAGGATTTTACTATAAAAAAAGATGATTATAACTTTATTAGAGTACCAAATAATCAAATCAAAAACGGTATTGAAAAAATAATAAGAATATCTCTTGAAAAAAATATAGATGAAAAAAATATGCAAATTCTAGCTCCGATGTACCGGGGAGAAAATGGTATTGATAACCTCAATTATATCTTGCAAAATATATATAATCCAAAAAGCAGTAAAAAAGAAGAAGTTACCTATGGAGATGTCGTTTATCGTGAAAATGATAAGGTATTGCAGTTAATAAATGATTTGGATAATAATGTTTTTAACGGTGATATAGGTTTTATTACTAAAATAGTAAATAATAAGATATATATAGATTTTGATGAAGCTAGTGTTATTTATGAGAAAAAAGATTTAAAAAATATAAAACATGCTTATGCTATAACTATCCATAAAAGCCAAGGTAGTGAATTTGAACACGTGATAATGCCTATAACCTCTAACTACTATAAAATGCTTTATAATAAACTAGTTTACACTGGGGTAAGTAGAGCAAAGAAAAGTTTGACAATTATTGGTAATCTTGAAGCATTTAAAAGTGCTATATATAATGATTATTCTTCTAGTAGAAAAACAAGTTTAAAAGAAGCAATCATAGATGTATATAATGAAAATAACTAGCCATAATATGATTAGAGGTGGATTATGAAAAGTGTTATGAAATATATGACTATGGCAGGCCTTGGAGTAGCAACTATGGGTGGTATGTACTTAATGGTTTCTAAGGATACCCGTAAAAAAACAGGAAAAACAATGGTGAAAGCCATGAATAGTGCTGAGGATTTAATTACGAAAAATATGAACTAGAGCTTTAAGCTCTTTTTTTTGACAAATTATTTAAATTATATATGTTATCATGGCTTTGGTGATAATATTGAAAAAATATATGAAACTTTTAGCCTTTGCTATTTTTATCGGGGGTCTCATAGCTTACTTTTTTTATAAAGATATAAATAGAGAAGTTAAAGCAACAATTAAAAAAGAAGAAATAATAACTCTTTTCCAAACCGGGGTATTTAAAGATCAAAACAATGCCCTTAATTTTGCTAATACTTATCCCTCAGCTTATATTTATGAAAATGAGGGATACTACAGGGTAATAATCGCAGCCACCTACGAGAAAGAAGCCACGGTAAAATTAGAAAGTATATATAAAAGTGAGGGAATAGAATATTATTTAAAAGAGATAAGAGTATCTAAAAACTTTATTGATAAAATAAAAAGCTATGAAAAAATAATTATTAAAAGCGAAAAAAAAGAAATAATAAACACCATAAACAATAGTATCTTATCTATGTTAGACTCATATATTAAAAAAACTTAAACATAATAATACTATGATAAAGAAATATAAAGATTATATATTATTGCTAGGGATATTTTTACTTGTTATATTTAGTGGAAGCCTAAATAATTTTTTAACTATGCTTAATCCGCATTTAAAAACTACTAATATAGATAATAACTATAATACTTATTTAGAAAAAGAATTAAATGAACTAGAGACTCTAAATGAACTGAAAACCACTAATTTAAATTTAACTATATCTCGTATAAAATATAAAGATATTTATGATTTTATGAATACGATAACAATTTATAAAGGGTATAAAAATAAGGTTAATGTTAATGATGCTGTTTTAACTGATAAGGGCATAATTGGCGTAGTATCTAAGACGTATGATTATTATTCTATAGTGAGACTAATTACAAATAATGATAGTAATATTTCTGTTAGGATAAATGAATCTTTAGGTATTTTAAAATATATAGATAATAAATTAATTGTCACTGATATAAATAATTATGAAAATATTAAAGAGGGTAGCAGTATTTATACTTCGGGATATGGAAATATTGTTCGGGATATTTATGTAGGTAAAGTTAAAAAAATAACTTTAAATAGTACGGAAATAGAGAAGATAGTTGAAGTAGAGTTAGATAATGACTTTAATAATTTAAATTATGTTTATATCTGGAGGCAGTAATGTATTTAGTTTTTTTAGATTGCTTAATATATAATTTTACAGCGTATAAGTCATTTTTTTTCTTAAATAGTATTAATTCTAAATCTTTAGTATATAATTTAGCTGTGGGTATCTTCATTGATTATTTTCTTATTCATTTGTATTTTCCAACAACTATATATATAGTGGGGGTATATTTTTTAAGAAAGTATCTTCATATTAATTTTTTAAATGTATTTAATTATTATTTGTTTAATATTGTAGTGGTGTTAGTGTATTATTTAGTTTTAGCATTATTTAATAATTTTGATTTAAGTATTATTTTTAATATATTAGTTATTAATTCAATATTTATTTTAATTTGTTATATAAAGGATACCAAGAACATAAACTTATTTAGGTGATTATCGATGGATGATTATTTGAAAAAGTTTAAAAACAAAAGACGAGTAGATAATAAAGCTAGTTTTAATTATAAAGGTTTATTGTCGAAGTTTTTGCTTGCTATCATATTTTTTTTAGTAAGTATAATTTATACGAATATAAGTGATAAAAATCTTCTTTTATATAAAGATTATGTTTTAACAGAAAGTCTTCCTTTTACAAAGATTAAGGGTTGGTATGAGGAATTGTTTGGGGAAGTATTACCCAGTGATAATAATAATCAAATGGTTTTTGACGGGAAATTAGTATTTAAAAGTATCGAAGATTATTATGATGGAGAAAAATTAACATTAAATACTAATACCTTAATTAATAATGTTAGTAGTGGTATAGTAGTCTTTATCGGGGAAAAAGATAATTATAATAATACAGTGATAATTCAAGGAATAGACGGGGTAGATGTCTGGTATGGAAACTTACAAAATGTTTCTGTAAAATTATATGATTATGTTGAGAAAAATACAGTTATTGGGGAAACCATAGATGATAAGTTATATTTAGTTTTGAAAAAGGATAATAATTATTTGAAATATGAAGATTATAAAAATTCATAGTATTACCCTTTATTTTTTGTTTATACTTCTTCTTACAGGGTATATAAAAATTGGGTTGTGTGTCTTATTTATTGTGATTTTTCATGAGTTAGGTCATGTATTGGTAGCTCATCTTTTTAAATTTAAAATTATAAATGTTACTATATATCCATTCGGGGGAATAACCCTTTTAGAAAAAGATATAAATACTTCGGTAATAAAAGAACTTATTCTTGCTAGTGCAGGTGTTTTTAATCAGCTTATTTTATTTTTATTTATAAATATTTTCCCTTTAGATATTCTTACTAAAGGTATTCTTATTAAATATAATTTAAGTATATTGCTTTTTAATTTGCTTCCTATAATTCCTTTGGACGGTAGTTTGATACTTTTTAGTATTTTAAATAAATTTAATTCTTTTAAAAAAGCCTATTTTCTTCATGTAGTTTTTAGTTTTATATTTGTTATTATTTATTTGTTATTTAATTTTTGGTTTAGCTTAAATAATTATTTATTAGTGGGTTTATTTGTATATAAAGCGTACTTGGCGATTAAAAATTATAAATATATTCATAATAAATTTTTATTAGAAAGGTTTTTAAATAAGTATGATTTTAAATATATATCTACGAAAAAAGGCAATTTAGATATTTTAAAAATAGATACATATCAGTACTTTAAAAAAGAAAATAGAGTAGTAAGTGAATATGAATTATTGCGGGAAAGATTTGACAAGAACTTTTATATTTGATAAAATAATTTTGTTTTTAAGTAATTTCTTAAAAAACCGCACAGAAAAGGTCAAAAACTTGTAAGTACCTTAATGGCGCGACTTCAAAAATATAAGGAGGTATGAAATGAAAGCTATATTTGAAACTGGTGGAAAACAATATTATGTATCTGTTGGAGATGTAATTTATGTTGAAAAGCTAAATGTTGAAGCTGGAGCAGATGTTACATTTGATAAAGTTTTATTCGTAGATGGTAAAGCTGGTAATCCATATGTTGCTAATGCTAGTGTTGTTTGTACTGTAGAAAAGCATGGTAAGAATAAAAAAATTAAAGTGTTTAAATACAGACCTAAGAAAAAATATAGTAAGACTCAAGGACACAGACAACCATATACTAAATTAGTTGTTAAGAAAATTGGCTAATGATTAAAGTAATTATTAGTGCTAAAAAAATTATTATTAAAGGACATGCCAATTACGAAGAAGCTGGCAAAGATATTGTATGTGCTAGTGCTTCATCTATTGTTATAACGAGTGTTAATGCTGCACTTCGTTTAGAGAAAAATTCTTTATTGGTAGAGCAAAAGCCTAATTTATTAGTTATAAATATAAAAAGTTCTAATAAAAATGTCTTATTAATAATAGAAAATATGATTAGTATGCTAGAGGAACTAGCATTGTCTTATTGCAAAAATATAAAAATAATTAAGGAGGATGAACTATGAATTTCATGAAGTTGAATATCCAATTATTTGCTCATGTTAAAGCTCAAGGTTCTACTAGAAATGGTAGAGATTCAGCTGGTCGTAGACTTGGAGCTAAGGCAAGTGATGGACAAACAGTTAATGCCGGTTCGATTATTTATCGCCAAAGAGGAACAAAGATTTATCCTGGAACTAATGTAGGAATGGGAAAAGATAATACATTGTTTGCTAAAATAACTGGTGTAGTTAAATATGAAAGATTAGGAAGAAATAGAAAGAAAGTAAGCGTTTACGAAGCATAGTAAATGCTTTTTTTATAAAACAAAGAAGGAGAAAAAATGGAAAATGTGAAATTAATGAATATGTGTAAAATTATTAATCCAACTACAAAAAAAGTATTAGTACAAGAAAGAATAAAAAGTTGGAAAGGAGTTGCTTTTCCGGGAGGAAAAATAGAACTAGGGGAAAGTGTTGTTCCCTCAGTTAAAAGAGAAGTATATGAAGAAACAGGATTAAAATTGAATTCTGTTAGAATATGTGGAATCAAAGATTGGTATGATAAAAAAGAAAATGAAAGACAATTAATTATTTTATTTAAATCAGATGATTATAGTGGTGATATTATTTTTGAAACATCAGAGGGGAAAATATATTGGATGAATGAAGATGAATTAAAAAATACAAAACTTGCAGATGATTTCGATAAATTATTGGAAGTTTTTAAAAATGAAGAAATTAACGAAATGGTATATGAAGATAATGAAAATCTAGATGAAAAATTAAGATGGAATTTAAAATTATACTAAAAACAAAGGGAAAAGAGAAAAACGCATGAGAATTGCAGTTGAGGGAATGGGTGGTAGTGGAAAAACAACACTTTCAAAAATATTAGCTGATAGATTAGGATATGAATATCTCAATAAGTCATTTAAGTTTTTATTTGAGACTTTAAATATAAATGAGTCACAACTTAAAGAGTTAGAATTAAAACTTTACGCAGCTGTAGACGAAGCACTTTTAACCTTATTTTATGGTTTAGGATTATTATATGGAACAAGATGTGCTTCAGGTTTGGCGCACAAATTAGTCCACATAATCCATACATATTAGAATATTATAAATAGCTTAAAGGGGAAAATTTAAAACGAACCTGAATAGTATTGAAAGTAATATGAAAAATAATGATATTCTTATTGAGTCATTAGAAAATATTATGAAAAATACTATTGGAGAAGAAAAAGTTTAAGTCTTATTAAATACTATTGAGAACTTAAAATATCAAAATAAAATCAATGAAGAAATCATGAAATTATTAAATGGATAAGTCGTAAAGAGTTTAGATATGAAAGATAAGTTATATAGAAACTCTGATAAATCGATACGTTTACTAATGATTGATTTAATAATTGAAATAGTTTCTTTGGCTGGTATTTGTGTTGATATAAATACTTTAAAATATTGGTTTTTGATTAAAGTAAGAATGACTATACTAGGAATTTTATATTGATTACTATGGCAGTAAAAAAACATGATTTAAAAAATTAGAAATAAAAATGTTACAAGAAAATCATTTGTAATAATATTTACAACTGCTATAATAAATACATAATCTTTTGATTGCCGTTCATAGTGTAATTTTTCATTAAAGATTTTTCAATAAATATATTGAAACTATAATTATAAGATACATTATTAAAAACTAAAGAACAAATGAAAGAAGTATTTGCTTTTTGTTAGTATAGTTTGCAAATTAGGAGGAAATATGGATAAAATAATAGATTTACATGGATTAAAAAGTAAAAGTTATATGGTTTTATCTGCAGATTTAAAAGAATTATTATTTACATATTGGAATTTGCTAAAATCAATATCTAAAGAAAATTTAGCAAATTATTTATCTTTAACTTATGAAATAGTAGATACTTTAAACTTAGGAGATGAGATAAAAAATATTTCTTTTGGTGATGATACTTCCTATATAGGTGGTTATTATAATTTTGAAGAAAAAAAATTAACTTTAAATATTCAAAAATTATTGCAAGTAAAAAATTTGAATATACTTACAAATGAAAATTTTATAATTGAATATTTAACAATATTATTTCACGAAATATTTCATGCTATCCAATATCAATATATGATTAATTATGATAATTATTTAATATCTGTTATGAAACAATTATCCATTAATATAAAGCAAAATAGAGAATTAAATACTCAATTACATGATTTGATTCCTGATGAGCGTGAGGCGAGTATTGAAAGTGCAAAATTGATATATGATTTTGCACAACAAAATAGATTATTAAATACAATGGAATGCAATGAAACTACTAATAACTTATATTTTTACTTGTCGAATGGATATCTTTATAAAAGTAGAGTATCAATATTTCCTTATCAAAGTATTTCTAGGTTTGATAAAACGATTCCAACATTAGTTGACAAAGAAGTAGATACTTATAATAAATTAATATATGGTTTAGACATACATAGTAATCCAACACTTTCACTTTTAGAGTCTGAAAGTAAAAAAAGGTTATTAAAATTATAAATATTTTGTGTTATAATTTTGATATAAATGAAAGTAGGGTTTTATGAGCAGAAACAGTGGAAAATTTATTTCTAGAGAAACAAACAAATACTGGAACGGTGATAGAGCTATTACAGATACATTTATGTTAGATGATGGTACATTAGTATACCATACATATAATGTAACTGCAGATGGTAGAGAACATAGTCATCAAATAATGGATGAATATGGTCGTCATATATATGCTCGTGCTATTGGTGGTGATCATCCTTGGATAGAATTAGATAGAATGAATGCTTTAAGATGGTTATCAACATTATCGCCAGAAAAATTGAATGCTGCAATAAATGTAATGAACAAAGACCAACTGCAATTTGTTTCAGATATGATTTGTGCATATCAACAAGCTAGTATGGAAACTACTGAGTCAACAAGAAAAATGCGTAGATAAATAGGAGAATATTGTGCAGAACTTATTTGAAAATTATTTAAAAAATGGCTTATCTGAATATGATTCAAAATACTTGTCAACATATCAGTATGTAATGTTATTGTCAAAAAATAATGTTATAAAAGCTTATTTTGCTAATGTTGATTATACATATTTTGTTGAATACCCAACATCTGATAAAGATTATAATACTCCATTAGAGGTGCTAGAAAGTGAAATGTTACTTACTGGTTGCGATGCAGGAATAATGTATGAAAATGTTAACGGACAATTTCATACAATTGCCTTTGTTGATTTAAAAGAAAAGAATCGTAAGATGTAAACAAATTTTTGGATTATTAACTCACAATTTAGTTAATAATCTTTTTTATTTTTCAACTACCCACTTAACTACTCATTGGATAATTTTTAAATAAATTATAATCAACTTTAATAAATAATATATTAGATTTAGGAGTATATATTTTTAATTCGCCTATAGAAGAAGTTTCTTTAATCGAATTATAGCAATAATTTCCCGGTTTATAGTTCCACAATTTTATTATATTTTATATAAAAACCTGAATTGTTATCTTTCTTGGACTCAAGGAAAAGAGTTAAATTATGTGTGAAAAAGATATAATATTAAAAATAGTATCAGAAATGCAAAAGAAATACAATGAAATATTAAATAGTGAAGAATTAAATATTATTTTAGATAAAGGTAGAGATAAGACAAAAGAGTTAGCAAAAGAAAAATTTGAACTAATGAAAAAAAGAATGGGTGTTGGTAGATAAAACACATTTAAATAAAAGCTTATTAAGGGGCTTTTTTTATTTCAATAAAATATTAAAATGTTTCTTAATTAATATAACTTAACATATAATTAAGTGGTGATTACATGTTTTATAATAATGTTCATACAAGAATTAGATATGT
>CAKOLP010000023.1 GCA_934096025.1 uncultured Bacilli bacterium | reverse complement strand
CAATTTTAAGACAAGAAAAAGTAAACCGTGGTTATATCGACTTTGGTATTGATGAAGCTAAAATAATTCAAGATGAAAATGGTAAAGCTATTGATGTAGTTAAAAGGGTACAAGGTAAAGGCGAAAAACTAATCGAAGACTTTATGATAGCTGCCAATGAAACAGTAGCAACCCATATAAATAACATGGATTTACCTTTTATATATCGTATCCACGATTTACCAAATAGTGATAAAATCGAGGACTTTAATAACTTATTAACACAGTTAGGTTATAGATTAAATGTGAAACTTGATAAATTAACTCCATTAACAATGCAACATATCTTAGATGAACTACGGGATAAAGAAGAATTTGGTATTTTATCGGATATGCTTTTAAGAAGCATGAAAAAAGCTATTTATAGTACTAATAATATAGGTCACTTTGGCTTAGCAAGTAAAAATTATACACATTTTACTTCCCCAATAAGAAGATTCCCAGATTTAACTGTTCATCGTTTACTTAGAACATATCTTTTTGAAAAGAGAATAGACTTAGAAACAATTAACTTTAATGCTAAGTACTTAATTGATGTAGCAGATCATTCAAGTGAAACAGAAGTAAATGCTATCGAAGCTGAAAGAGAAGTTGTAGATATGAAAATGGCAGAATATATGGAAAGCCATATTAATGAAGAATTTGATGGTATTATTAGTGGTGTTACAAAGTTTGGACTTTTTGTGGAATTAGATAATCTAATCGAGGGTCTAGTCCATATAAGTTCCTTAGATGGCCATTACAACTATGTGCCAGAGTATTTGTCTTTGATAAAAAATGATAAAAGTAAAAAATACCGTATTGGTGATAGAGTAAGAGTACGAGTTATTAAAGCAAGTAAAGAAAATGCGACGATTGACTTTGAACTTATTAAGGAGGAAAAACCTCATGGAAATAAGAAATAAAAAAGCCTATTTTAATTACTTTATAGATAAAGAATTAGAAGCAGGCATTGTTTTAGTCGGAACAGAAATCAAATCTGTGCGTAATAATAAGGTTAATTTAACAGATAGTTTTATAAGAATTAAAAACAATGAAGCTTATATAATAAATATGTATATAGAAAAATATGATAAAGGAAATATTTTCAATCATGAAGAAACGAGAGAAAGAAAACTACTTTTACATAAAAGGGAAATAAATAAATTATCTGATTTAGTTAAAAAAGATGGTTATACTTTAATTCCTTTAAAAATATACATTAAACATAACAAGGCTAAAGTCTTAGTTGGAGTAGCAAGGGGTAAAAAGCTTTATGATAAAAGAGAAACAATTAAAAAAAGAGATATAGAAAGAAGTGTTAGATACCGGAGGTAAAAATGAAACTTAAGTTACCAAAAAATATGACTGAAAAAAAGTTATTTATTATTGGAGCTTCTATTATTATTCTGTTGGGCATCATAATAACAGCAGTAATTTTCTTTAAAAAAGATGAAGAACCAGAGCCTGTAAAAGTAAAAGATGATCCAGTTAAGGTAGAAGAACCAATTATTGAAAAAAAATTAACAATTGTAGATGAGGCTTCAAGTAGTAGACCATATGCCGTTATGATTAATAATATTAACATAGCTAGACCATTACAAAGTGGCTTACAAGATGCTTATTTAATATATGAAATAATAGCTGAGGGTGGTATATCTAGATATTTGGCTTTATTTCTTGACCAAAATACGGGAAGAATAGGTTCAGTTAGAAGTGCTAGACATTATTTTTTAGACTATGCTTTAGAAAATGATGCAATATATGTTCACCATGGGCAAAGTCCTCAGGCTACGGCAGATTTTACAGCTCTTGGGGTTGATAGAATAGTAGTAGATAATTCTACCACCGGCTGGAGAGACAAAACTTTAAAAGTCAGTAGTGAACACACATTATTTACAAGCATAGAAAAATTAAATAAAGGTTTAGGCAATAAAAGAACCACAAGAAATAAAGATTTATTATTAAAATATAGTGTTGATGAACTAGACCTAGCAAATATTGCCAATGCCACGACTGCAACAAACGTTACCATAAAATATTCCAGTTCTTATATAACTTCTTATACCTATGATAGTGAACATAAATACTATTTAAGAAGTGTAAATGGTAAAGAACACTTAGACTATGAAAGTAAAGAGCAATTACATTTTAAAAACATCATTGTCTATCAAGTAAAAAATTATACTTTAGCAGATGCTGAAAACAAAGGCCGTCAAGGCTTAGAAAACATAGGTTCAGGTAAAGGATACTATATAAGTAATGGTGTAAGCATACCGATTTATTGGCAAAAAAACAGTCGAAGTGAACAAACCAAATATACCTTAGAAAACGGTGAAGAACTAAAAGTGAATGACGGTAATACTTTTATTCAAATTCAACCTCTAGGGCAAACATTAGAAATAAGTGGGTGATTAGTGATGAATATAAGTGAATTTTTAGCAAATAATTATGTTATTTTAATTATTATATCAGTATTTCTTATTTTTTCTTTAGTGGGCTTTTTTGTAAAAAGAAAAAAAGAGCAACAAGAGCCATTTAAGATAAATAATGAAGTAAATCAAGAAATAATTAATAATAATGTAAATCCAAACATTATTAACAACCAAAACAACATTAACAATCCAAACAATGTAAACAATAATATAAATAGATCGCTTCAAGACATGGTAAAAGAAAATGCTGATATAAAAAGAACTGATGAACTATTGTAAACTAAAAGGGCTTAACCCTTTTTATTTGTCTTAAAATTTGATATAATTAATAAATAAAAAAAGGATGGTGTTTAAATGAATTTAACAGCTATTTGGGAAGTTTTCACAAAACTACTAGACATATGTGTAGTATGGATAGCGTTTTATTATATATTAAAAAATGTAAAGAATAATATCAAAATGGTATTAATAGTCAAAGGTGTAATTATAATATTAATTACTAAATTTTTAAGTGATTGGCTAAATCTATATACGGTCGGAGTTATTTTAGAATATGCAATTCAATGGGGACCTTTAGCAATCATAGTAATTTTCCAACCTGAAATCCGTAGTGTTTTGGAAAGTCTAGGAAGAACACAATTATTAGGAAGACACAAAGTATTAACTGTAGATGAAAGAGAAAAAGTGGTATACGAAATAACTAAAGCTGTAGATTACTTAAGAAAAAACAAAATCGGAGCTTTAATTGTAATTGAAAGGGAAATATCACTAGAAGAATATATTAAGGGTGCCACGAAAATTTATGCAGATATAACAGATGCTTTATTAGACACAATTTTCTTCCCTAATTCAGCTTTACATGATGGTGGAGTAATAATCCAAGGGGATAGAATAACTTGTGCTGGGGCAGTTTTTAGAACTAGTATGAACCCTAATGTTTCTAAAAAACTAGGAACAAGACATAGAGCTGCTTTAGGTTTAGCAGAAGAAAGCGATGCATTAGCATTAGTAGTAAGTGAAGAAACAGGTCGTATTAGTATAGCGGTAGACGGTAAACTACACTACAATCTTGATCCAGACCAATTTAAAATGATGCTTTTAGAAGAATTAAAGCCAAAAATGGAAGTATTCTTTGAAGCAGATGAAAATGATAGTGATGAAAGTGATGGTGAAAAAGAATGATAACCAGATTTTTCAAGAGTATTTATAAATTCATAGATAAGTTTCTTATTGTTCCAATTTCCCGAGCAATATATTATCTATCCAAAAAATTCAAAAAGAATCAAGGAAAACTAGATAAGATATTAAATAAACCTCATTTTTTAATATATTTATCTTTAGTACTAGCAGTTATTATGTTTCTTTTAATAGATTCTAAGGTAATAAGCTTAGTGGAAACAGAAGCTGAAGTAATAACAAATGTTCCGGTAGTGGTAAAATATAACGAAGAAGCCTATGTTATCGAGGGAGTACCTGAAACCGTAGACATTACTATAACAGGAAGAAAAAGTGATATTTACCTAGCAAAACAACTTGGCGAATATGAAGTAATACTAGATTTATCTGAGTATACACCTAGTGATACTCCTTACAAAGTATACTTTACTTATTCCAAATCAATTGATTCTTTGATATATAAACTTGACCCATCATATGTTCAAGTAACGATTAAAAATAAGGAAAGTCAAGTAAAAACTATATCATACGACTTATTAAATATAAATTCATTAAATAGTAAATTAAGTGTTAAATCTGTAACTTTAAATAAAACAGAAGTAGTAGTTAAAGGGGGAAGTGATGCCCTTGCACAAATTGCCTCTGTTAAAGCGTTAATTGACTTAGAAAAACAAAACTTTAAAGAAGCAGGAATTTTTGACATAGATAATGTTGAACTTGTAGCTTATGATTCAAAAGGAAACAAACTTAATAACATTGAAATAGTTCCAGGTTCTATAAGTGCCACTATTGCTTTAGAAAGTTATTCTGTAACAGTCCCAGTATCAATTGAAACAACCGGAGAACTAGTCGCAGGTAAATCAATAGCTTCTATCTTAATAAATGGTCAATCAGATTATTCAATCACTATTTATGGAGAACAAAGTGAAATTGAAAATATTACAAGTGTTCCAGTAACTATTAATGTTGATGCCTTAGGTAAAGAGGGTACAAAAACTTATAATGCTACGATTACAAAACCAAATGGTGTAAGAGAAATGAGTGCAGAAAAAGTAACTATTACTGCAACATTCGGAGAAGAACAACAAAAAACCATAGATATAAGTAATAACATAGAACCACGTAACCTAAGTAATGGCTTAACAGCTAACTTAATTGATGCTAAAAATATAACAGCTCAAATAAAAGGTGTAAAATCTGTCATAGATAGTGTCGATGTATCTAAAGTAGTAGCATATATCGATCTTGCAGGCTTAGGTATCGGTGAACATGAAGTAGAAGTAAAAATAGATAGTAATAATCCTTTAGTAAGCTATGTTGTATCAAGTAAATTAAAAATCAAAATAACTGAAAGCTAATTACTTTTATTAAAAAACCGAGAAGCTTTAAAATTCTCGGTTTTACTTTGGACTAATCTTCCATGTTCATAAAGAATATACCTATGTTGATTAATCCACAGATACCAACAATAATATAAATTATTTTTTCAAGCATACTAATACTTCCAAATAACTTTTCTACAATATTAATACCAAATAATCCATATATTCCCCATACTAATGCTCCAATTATTGTGAAAACTAGAGCAATCTTTTGCATTGTTGCCATAACTTCACTCCTTTACAAATTAGTCTAACCTAAATTAAAAATAATATACATAATTTATAAAGCTTTAAAATATATTTAATTAGAAAAGGGGATTTTAGTTAATGAAAAAGTATTTTTTTTTAATAGTATTAATGTTAATAACTATTACAGGCTGTGGAAAATATAAAATGGAAGACGCCATTAATGACTTCAAAAAAGATGTTGAAAGTTCAAAATCTTACAAATTAAACGGTATAATGGAAATAACTAGCGGAGATGAATTATTTACCTATAATATTGAAGCTTCTTATTTAAAAGATGATTATTATAAGGTTATATTAGTAAACCAAACAAACAATCACGAACAAATAATTTTAAAAAATGATGAGGGCTTATATGTCGTAACACCAAGTTTAAATAAGAGTTTTAAATTTGATAGTGTATGGCCAGAAAATTCTTCTCAAAGTTATTTGTTACAAAATCTACTAACAGATATTAAAAATGATAATGAAGTAGCTTTCGAAGAAGATGAATCCGGCTATATCCTAAAAAGTAAAGTAAACTATCCAAATAATGAGGAATTAAAGTATCAAAAAATTTATTTTGATAAGGATATGCAAATTAAAAAGGTAGAAGTTTATAGTACAGATGATATTGTTAAAATTAAAGTGACTTTTAAAAATGTTAATTTAAAAGCTAAACTTAAAAAAGACGACTTTGCTCTAGAAGAATATATAGATAAAAATACAAACACAGATAAAGATACCAACAATACAAATACTGACACCAACAAGGATACTAATAAAGATACAACAAAAAATGAAAACTGTATGGGAGCGAATTGTCCTAAAGAAGATGAATGCAAAGATAATTCTTGTGATAAAACAACAAGTAGTCTAGAAGATATCATCTATCCATTATATATTCCTACAAATACCCATTTAAAGAGCTCAGAAACAATAGATAGTGAAACATCATCTCGAGCTATATTAACATTTGCTGGCGATAAAAACTTTGTTCTTGTAGAAGAAGCAGTAAAATCAGCTAGTGAATTCGAAATAATACCAGTTTTCGGAGATCCATTAATGTTAGATAATTCAATCGGAGCTTTATCATCAAATTCTATTAGTTGGAATAGTAATAATGTTAGTTATTATTTAGTAAGTAGTGATCTTTCTTCGAGTGAAATGGTAAGTATAGCAAGGTCTTTAGGTTCCGCTAAAACAGTTATTTCTACAAAATAGTACATATAATGATAACCCGTTTTTTAAGCTAAATAGAAAACGAGGTTTTTATATTTAAAAATTGCTAACAAATAAATATAAATTGTAGAAGCAAAAAATATTTAAACTAAGTTAAAGTATAAAGCTAACATATAGTTAAAGATATAATTTTTTAAAATTTAGTAAAAAGTGTCTTTTAATAATATAAAAGGCAAAAATTGAATTATTATGCTAAAACAATTGAAAAGTCCTAATAATTTATGTATAATTAGTTCATGGAGGAAATATGGCAAAACAAGTAAAATTAAATGATAAAACAAATAAAAAACTAGATAAATATGTATCTGAAGAAGGTAAAGAACTAAAAAGATTTATAATAATCCTATTTAGTATAATTGGTTTAGTGCTAGTGGTTTATGCCGCTACAAGATTCTTAAAAAAGGAAAAAACGAATTTTTCAAATGAAGTTACAGCTGGTGTAATTAATTACGATAAAGTAAGTATAGGAACAATGCTTAATAGAAATGTTTCTGAATATTATGTCTTTATATACGATGGCAAAGATGAAAATGCTGTTTTATACTCATCAATAATTAATAAATATATGTCTAAAACAGATAGTAAAAAAATATATTATTGTGATTTAGGCAATATGTTAAATAGTGATTATAAAGCTAAAGATGAAAATACAAACCCTAAAGCTAAAACAATTGATGCATTGGCATTAGGTAAATTAACAATGCTTAAAGTAAAAAATGGTAAGATAGATAAATATTTAGAATCTATTGACACAATTAAAAGTGAACTAGGATTATAGGAAGTTTTTAAACTTTCTTTTTTTTAAAATAAATGATAAAATTTAAAGGTAGGTGAATATATGAATAAAAACGGATTTAATTTAATAAGTGTAATAATTATTATTTGTGTAACTTCGATTATCTCCGCAATTACTTCTGGGGTAATAATTACCAATAATTATGGACTATCATATAAAGCTGTAGCAGAAGATGAAAATCTTAATAATTTTTTAAATGCATATACTAATATAATAGATAATTACTATGAAGATATAGATAAAGAAAAAATGCTAGATGCTGCAGTAAATGGAATGCTTAACTATTTGGGTGATAATTATACTACCTATTTAAACTCTGAACAGAGCAGGGAATTAGAAAAAAGGCTGGCAGGGAGTTACGAGGGAATAGGCATCACTTTGCAAGGTCAAACGATTGTAGGCTTAGCAGAAAATGGGCCGGCTTTTAAAAGTGGCATAGAAGTTGGTGATATCTTAAATAAAGTAGATGATAAAGATGTATCAACCCTAAGTAGTCAAGCAATATCGGTAATGATTACTTCTAATAAAAAGAAAAAAGTTAAATTAACAGTTACAAGAAATGAAGAAATAATTGAAAAAGAGGTAAATATTGAAAGTATACCAATATCTTCGGTTGAAGAAAAAATGCTCGAAAATAATATAGGATATATGCAAATAAGTATATTTTCTAAAAATTTAACAGAACAAGTTAAAGAATCTTTAAAAAGTTTAAAAGAACAAGGTATGGAAAAACTAATTATAGACTTACGAAATAATACAGGTGGTTATCTTGATAGTGCAGAGGGTACAGCAAGCCTATTTTTAAAAAAGGGAAGTAAAATATATTCTTTAGAAGATAAAAAGAAAACAGAAGATTATTTTGATAAAACAGAAAACTATGAAACAATGCCTATAGCAATCATTGTAAATAATAATACAGCATCAGCTGCTGAAATTTTAGCAACTGCTTTAAAAGATAGTTATAATGCTACAATAATTGGGGAAAAAAGCTTTGGCAAAGGAAAAGTCCAACAAACCTATGATTTAAGTGATGGTTCAAAAGCTAAATATACATCAGCTAAATGGCTAAGGCCAAACGGAGAATGTATCGATACAATTGGTATAACTCCCGATATCGAAGCTTCACTAACCTATGAATATGACGAAAATGGTAATGAAATAGCAACAATTGACTCTCAGCTTAGTACAGCAGTAGAATATATAAGCGCAAAATAACTTTGTGCTTTTTTGCTAATTAAATAATGTTGTTGTATAATAAAAAAAGAAAGAAGAATATAAATGAATAAAAAATATAGAATACAGTGTTATAAACATAATGGTAAAGTATATCAGTCAAGTGATGATACTGTTATACTAGATGATACAGATGAATATTTAGTTTGTGCTAATTATAAAGTAAATATTACTGAACCTAATAATAA
This sequence comes from uncultured Bacilli bacterium, assembly GCA_934096025.1. Taxonomy (GTDB): domain Bacteria; phylum Bacillota_I; class Bacilli_A; order RF39; family UBA660; genus Onthocola_B. The sequence goes on along the minus strand of CAKOLP010000023.1, from coordinate 1,510 downwards.
AAAATATAAAACTAATGAATTAGCTATAATTTTCTTTTATAAGAAAAATTGGTTTAATTGCATAGCCCAATTAAAAAAGCAAGGCCTATATTATTATTGTAATATATCTGCACCATATTTAATAGATGAGGATGTTATTAAATATATTGATTATGATTTAGATTTAAGGGTATATCCAAGTGGAACTTATAAAGTACTAGATTTTAATGAATATAACTATCATAAGAAAAAATTAAAGTATTCAAGTGATATAGATATTATAGTAAAAAGCGAATTAGAAAAGTTAATAGATTTATGTGAAAGTAAAAAAGGCCCTTTTGATAGATTGATCATCGAAAAGTATAAAGAACAATTTTATAAGTTATTAGATCGTAATTAATATTAATAATATAAAATAATGAGCATAAAATATATTGATATATCATAGAAAAAGCTAATAAAAAGCTATAAAAATAAAAAAAATTAAAAAAAAATAAAAAATTTGCATTTTTTTGTTGACAACGCATAATATATTTGATATATTAACTATGCACTCGACAAAAAGGGTTGCAAAAATGGTCTTTGAAAACTGAGTAATAAAGTCAATTTTGAGTAGCTTTGATTAAACTTAAAATAACATTATGTTATATATTTTATTGAGAGTTTGATCCTGGCTCAGGATGAACGCTGGCGGCATGCCTAAGACATGCAAGTCGTACGAAGGGGCCCAATGAAAAGAATTGAAGTTTGGAGTGCTTGCACAAAGAATCGATTTTCTTGGATTTGGATTTTCCCCTTAGTGGCAAACGGGTGAGTAACACGTGGGTTACCTACCTCTAAGATGGGGATAACAGTTGGAAACGACTGATAATACCGAATGTGCTCTACGGAGTAAAGAAGCCCTTAAAGCTTCGCTTAGAGATGGGCCTGCGGCGTATTAGCTAGTTGGTGGGGTAACGGCCTACCAAGGCGACGATGCGTAGCCGAACTGAGAGGTTGATCGGCCACACTGGGACTGAGACACGGCCCAGACTCCTACGGGAGACAGCAGTTAGGAATATTCGTCAATGGGGGAAACCCTGAACGAGCAATGCCGCGTGAACGATGACGGCCCTATGGATTGTAAAGTTCTGTTGTTTGGGAAGAATAGTATATGTAGGAAATGGCATATATCTGACGGTACCATTCAAGAAAGCCACGGCTAACTACGTGCCAGCAGCCGCGGTAATACGTAGGTGGCGAGCGTTATCCGGATTTATTGGGCGTAAAGGGTGCGCAGACGGTTTGCTAAGTCTAAAATTAAATCTTGGGGCTTAACCCCATTCCGTTTTAGAAACTGGTAGACTTGAGTATGGTAGAGGCAAATGGAATTCCTAGTGTAGCGGTGGAATGCGTAGATATTAGGAGGAACACCAGTGGCGAAGGCGATTTGCTGGGCCATAACTGACGTTCATGCACGAAAGCGTGGGGAGCAAATAGGATTAGATACCCTAGTAGTCCACGCCGTAAACGATGAGTACTAAGTGTCGGG
>CAKOLP010000022.1 GCA_934096025.1 uncultured Bacilli bacterium | reverse complement strand
TATTAGTACTATCCACTCCGATAGAGCCCTTAATATACCTATGCGTTTATATAGTTTGCTTGAAAATAGTCAAGATATTGATCAATTTTTGAAATCTATTCATAGATATGTACAAATTGGTATTCATGTTAAAGGTTATATGAGTAAGGAATTAGGTCGGTTTCAAAGAGAAATTATTGAAGTTGTAGAATTTTATGTTGATGAAAATAATGAAGCAAAAGCTAATGTTATTTTTAAAAAGAGTTTAGATGGAAAGTTTGCTTTTAAAAACCCTAGTAAGTATTTAATTGATTATTTGGGGGTACAAGGAGTTAGTTTGCCTGAGGACTATTTTGTTAAAGAAAATGATAATAGTAATTTAGATGAAGTAGAAGCTTTATAGGAGGGAGGATGCGTTTATGAATTATTTTAATATGGCATATTTCATTGATTATTTGCCAGAGTTAGTAATTCTGCTTATTATTGCTGCGGTTGTGTTGATTGCTCGGAAAAATCCTGGGGCGGAGGCATATAAATACGTTATTAATAGTGCTACGGAAATGTATGATAAGTATGCACCTTATTCGTTTAAGTTGGTTCGTGAAAAAGCTAAGGAATTAGGTCAAGAGTTTACTGCAAGACAATATTTGACACAAGCTTTAATTTTAGGTGGGCTTGCTGCAGTAGTAGGATACTTTTATTTTTATAGTATTATTGTGGCTGTTGTTTATGCGCTTGTAGCAATTGTTAGTATACCTTATTTAGCTTATTTAAGATTACAAAGAGTATATAGTGAATATATATTTGAACAAATACAGACTTATACTACCAATGTTATAATGGAATTTAATACTACGCAAAGTTTTGTTAAGTCCCTTGAGGGTGTTAGAGATTCAGGAATCTTGGAAGAACCTGTTTTGAGTGATGTAAGAAAAATGATAGATATGTCTTATCAAAATGGAACAATTGATGAGTCTATTGATTATTTTAATTCAAAGTATCCTTTCTATATGGTTAAGAATATGCATCAATTGTTTTTACAAATAACTAAAGAGGGTGCGAGAGATTCTGGTCAAGCACTTGAAAATATGTCAATGGATATAGATGCCCTTGTTGAGGGGGTTTATCGTGACCAAATGGATAGAAGTAATTTCCATGGTAGATTCTTAAGGTTTGGTTTGATTCTTTATCTACTTGTTATAGTACTTAGGTTTATGCTTGGGGAAGAAAATTATATTAAAATGTTAGATTTATGGTATGTGCAAATTATTTTACATGCTATAGTAATTATAAATGCTTTTTTCTTACTTAGTGGAGAAAAATATTATAATGAAGATGTGGGGGTAGAATAATGCAGATAGAAATAATTATAGTAGCAGTTATTGTGTTTGTTATTATGACTGCTACGGGACAAATAAGTATTAATCAATTAATTAGTGATAATCAAATCCTTTTTATGAAGTTAAAGGAAAATGATTGGGACTTTTTTGTTCGAGCTAAATATGGTAATAATATAAATCCGGATATAATCTTTAATAAAAGAATTAAAAATGGTCTTATTGTTATGGTTTTATTACTTGGGATATTTATAAAAGATTTAAATGCTGTTAAGTTATTGTTAATAGTGGTTGTAGGGTATGTTGTTTTTAAGATGCCTTATAATGATATAAAGAAATTTTATCAAAGACATATGCATGAAATAGATGCTATGCTTCCTCATTATTTGAAGAATTTGGAAATTCTTATTCAACATTATACTGTACCTGTTGCTATGGGAAAATCAATGAGCGAAGCACCAGAAATATTTAAAGAGGGACTTCAAGAAATGGTTGATTCTATTAATGCTGGGGATGATACTATTGAACCTTATATGGAATTTGCCAGAAAGTATCCGGTAAGAGATTCTATGCGTATGATGAGACTTTTATATCGGCTTAGTCTAGGTCGCCAAGAAAGAAAACAAGAACAAATTTTGACATTTTCGAGGTCTATTTCTTCTTTGCAACAAAAGGCAAGAGAAACAAGATATAAAAATAGATTGGAAAAAATGGAAAGTAAGACAATGTCAATGTTAATAACTACTGGTGTTGGGCTTATGATTTTGCTAATTTTAGCTGTAATTCAACTTATGAACATTTAGTAGACATAATTTTTTAAAAAAACTTGATATTTTAAATTATTTAAGTGTATAATAAGTACATAAAGATAAAGGAGGAATTTATTATATGAAAGAAGCAACTGGCGAACTAAATATGACAGTAGTAACAGTTGTTGCAATAGCAGCAGTTGGAGCATTCTTTTATGCGTTTATATGGCCAGCTATTAAAACTGGGTTAGCATCTAATACTTGTAAAAATATATGTCCTGCTCCTGAATCAGGTCAAAATCCTGCTAAGGCTACTAAGGACGGAGATGATTATATATGTACTTGTCCTGATGGTACTACGCAAAATTTAGATGAAACTACTACTACTAATTAATATATTTAGTTAAAGTTAAATTTATTGAAAAGATAATAATCTTTTTAATTAAGTTTTTTCACATTTTGTGGTAAAATATAAATATGTGAGGTGAAAAGATGAAAGAGGCTACTGGAGAATTAAATTTAGCTGTTATTGTTGCAATAGCGGTTGGTATCTTGGCAGCCTTTTTTTTCGGATATATGTGGCCGATGATTAATCATAACTTTCACCAAAATGCTCAATGCAATAGGGCGATTTGTGATTGTAGTAAGGCTGTTGAGAATAATTATCGATGTGAATGTAGAATGCCTAGTAAAGATGGGGAATCAGATGATACTAATTACTATGGTACTGAAACATTTTATTGTCCATTTAAAGGTTAGGTGAAAAGATGAAAGAGGCTATTAGTATTACAACTATTTTTCAAATAGTTATACTTTTTATTTTGTTATTTACTGCTATTATGGCTTTAACTATTAATAATTCTAATGCGTTTGCAATGAAAGATGAGATTATTAATTATATTGAAGTTAATAATGGAGATTATTTAAATGAAGATAAGAGTGGTTTGAGTGATGCTTTAGTTGAAAAGTTATCTAATGCTTCATATAGAACTACTGGTAAATGTGAGGGCGATGGAGTAAAAGGTTACTCAAGAACTGGGGAAGAAGTTACTACAGATGTTCCGGCTTCAATTTGTATTAAAGAAGTAAAAGCTACGGAAGAAGTGGACAGAGTATTTAGTGATTTATTAAATGGTCATGTTTCAACAGAGGAATTTGTAAATGGGTCATATTTTCAAATTACGGTATTTTTTCAATTAGATTTACCTGTTATTAATCATATGTATAATTTAAAATCTGTAGGAGAAACAAAGATTATTTATCAAAACTGAGGTGGTTAAAATATGAAAGAAGTAAGTTCAACGACTTGGTCTTTTCAAATTATAATATTTTTTATATTAATTTTTGCGTGTTTTTTGACACTTGTTTTGACATATTCTAAGGCTTATACGATTAAAAATAGAATGCTTACTATGATTGAAAAGTATGAGGGATTTACACCAGATTCTATTGGGGTTATTAATGGTTTTGTAAAACAGTATAGTTATGCCACTAAAGGAACATGTAATGAAGCTTGGTATGGTGCTATTGATTTAAATGCTAATTATGAAGAAGCTAAAAGTAATACTAAATATTATTATTGTTTTAATGAAAATAAGACTTCAGATGGAAAGATTTATTATGATTTGGTAGTATTTTATAAGTTCAATTTACCAGTTGTGGGTCAGATTGCAACTTATAGGATTACTGGACAAACCCAGTCTTTTATTGGGGCTAATAATAGGATAGGAAGGTAATTTATGAATGTAATTGTATCTAATAAGTATCAGTCATTACTTGCTAGTTTGAATATTGATGTGATTAAAAGCATTAATGGTGAGTTTACTGTTGAAGAATTGCAAAGTCAATTTACGAATTTTTATTTTAATAAGATGATTATTGATTTGACTGCTATAGTGGGATATAAAGATATTAATACGATACAGGCGTTGTCAATTGCTTTTGATATGTCAAAGGTTATATTGTTGCTTGATGATTCTGTTGGGGTTAATTCACCTATGTATATTTCGCAGTTAATATCTATGGGAATATATAATTTTACTAATGATATTAATACGGTTAAGTATTTGATTGATAATCCTAATTCTTATAAAGATGTGGCTAATTATCATAATATATCTGGGTTTAAAAGACCGGTGTTAAATGAAAAAGCTGTGGATAATACTAAGGGAAAAATGGGGCAAAAGATTATTGGATTTAAAAATGTTACTGATCATGCTGGGGCTACTACACTTATCTATTTGCTTAAAATTCACTTAGAAAAGTATTATAAAGTTAAGGCTGTAGAAATTGATAAAAATGATTTTGAGTATTTTAATGATTCGAGTTTAGATAGTATTTCGAGTATTTCTTTTAATGAATATGTTACAAAAAATAGTGGTAGTGATGTAATATTAGTTGACTTAAACGATAGTGATGTATTACAATTTTGTCATGATGTTGTTTATTTGATTGAGCCGGGATTAATTCAATTAAATAAATTGATTAGGAGAGATAACAGAATATTTGAAAATTTAAGTGATAAGAGAGTAGTCTTAAATAGAAGTGCTTTATCAAGTGTAGATGTATCTGATTTTGAAAAAGAAAGTGGTAGTAGAGTATTTTATAATTTACCAAATTTAGATGATAAGTTGGATAATCAAGCTGTTATTAATTCTTTCTTGGTAGCTCTTGGGTTTAGTAGAGTGGAACCAGGAGATGGCTCAGGAATATTTAACATATTTAGATAGTGGGTGTTTTTGATGGAATTTTGTTATAAGACAGCAAATGTTTGGCTTTTAGTTGGGAAGTTATTTTATATTTTAAAGATAATTATACCTTTACTTATTATTGGATTTGCAATATTTGAGCTTAGTAAGTCAGTTTATGGGTCTGATTCTTCGCAAATTAATAAGAGTGCTGTTAAGCTAATTAAAAGATTAGTGGCGGGGATAATTATTTTCTTTATTCCTACGTTAATTAAGGTAGCTTTTGATTTGGTTGCAGGGTTTAGTGATACCATGAAAAAAGATTATGGCAATTGTTTAAATTGTTTAACAAATCCTTATAAGAATTGTGATACTTCATATAAGGGAGGAATTTATACGAAATGATTGACTTTTGTTATCTGTTAATGGTAAAATATGTTTATTAAGGGAGGAGTTTAGTATGACAATTTGTACTGAGGCTGGTTCTGTATGGTATACAGTTGGTATGTTTTTACTTGTTTTTAAAGTTGCTATACCTTTGATATTAATTATTTTTGGGATGGTAGATTTAGGTAAAGCTGTTTTATCTAGTGATGATAAAGCTGTAAGTAAAGCTGCTAAGTCTTTATTGAACCGTGTTATTGCTGGAGTATTGATATTCTTTGTTCCAACAATTGTAGGTGTACTATTTAAAATGGTTGGTTCATTTACTGCTGTAAGGGATCAATACGACATATGTGCTGCATGTATTAGTAGTCCGACTGGGGAGAAATGTGGAACTGTTAAAGATAATAGTTAAAAGTGATTTTTCACTTTTTTTTTGAAATAAAGATAGTTTATTGACTAATGTAGAAAATTATTCTAAAATAAAGATATGTTATTATCGTTTAGTATTTTTGCATAAGTTATTTAATTTTTTACTAAAATAGAACTAGGAGAGTGATTGTTAATGGCATTGATTAAGTGTCCAGAGTGTGATAGTAAGATAAGTGATCAAGCTGAAGTATGTCCGAAGTGTGGATATGAGCTAAAAAAACCGGCGGTGAAAAAGGATTTTTCGGCGTTAAAGAATAATGAAAATGGGAAGTATTTGCTTGTTGCGGTAGTAGTGTTGGTGGCAGCATTTTTCTTCTTTAACCAAAATAAACAAAATACTGGGGTTAATGAACCAAGTACTGGAGGAAACGAGCCGGGGGTGACTACTCCATCAACAAGTACAGGGTATACTAAGTATACAAGTCCATATTTGGGTATTTCTTTTGAATATCCAAGTGAATATAAAGTTGCTACAGGAAATGATAATTTAATATATATTGGAAAGAATCAGACTAGTAATGGAATACCTATTCCTTATGTAATGATTGGAAGATATGATAATTTTTCGGATCCGGTGAAGTTTTTAAATAGTTTTACGACTTATTTGCAAAAAGAATATAGTGATTTAAAAATTGTAATTGATTTGTTATCAGGAACTATTGGTAATAGAACCGTATACGGGATAGAATATAGTTATACTGTTAGTGGGCATACAGTTATGGATAATAGATATGCCATAGTTGTTAATAATAAGATATATATGATTGGTAGTAAAGAAGAAAATACTAATTCATCAGAAATAAATAGTGTAGTGAAACATGTTATATCATCATTAGTTGAGGGAGGTGCTTAGTATGGCATTGATTAAATGTAGTGAGTGTGGAGAACAAATATCTTCGAGTGCAAAGACTTGTCCACATTGTGGAATAAAAATCAGTTTGGCAAAATGTCCGGAATGTGGAAAAAAGTTAAAGGGTGATGAAAGTAATTGTCCGGATTGTGGATATCCTTTGGTAAAGAAGTCTGCTTCAAATATTATTACAGAAAACTTAGATAAGATTACGGGGGCACAATCCAGAAGTTATGTGACTCTTAAGGATTTGTTTAAAAATACTTTTAAAAAGCATACTGAAGAAGAACTAGATGAAGTATTTGTGTGTGGAAGTAAAGATACTACACCAGATGTTAAAGATATAAATCCTAGAAATGCAAGTGCTTGGGTGTATTTTAAGATATTTGTGCTTTTTATAATTGCTTATATTATTACAAGAGTTGGTTATTTAAATTATGGAAATTTAAATTTTTTACCAGCGATGATTATGTTAGGGGCTTTTGCGATGCCTGTTACGGTGTTGATATTCTTTTATGAAATTAATTTGTTTAGGAATATACCTTTTTATAAAGTGGTTAAGTACTTTATTTTAGGGGGAGCATTATCACTTATTTTAGCAATATTGTATTTTGATATTATACCTGTCGGGGAATTAGATTATAAAGGTGCTATATTAGTTGGGATAATTGAAGAAGCAGCTAAAGCTGTGATTGTTGCGGTATTCTTGTTTAAGAGTAGTAAGAGTAATTATATTTTAAATGGATTGTTGATTGGTGCGGCGGTTGGAGCTGGATTTGCAGCATTTGAAACTGCTGGTTATATTTTAAAATGGGGATTAAGTGGTGGAGATGCTGCCATGTTATCAATAATTAAGTTAAGAGGTTTCTTGGCACCCGGTGGTCATGTGGCTTGGGCTGCTATTGAAGGTGCTGCACTTATGTATGTAAAAGGATTTGATAAACTTGATAAGAGTCATTTAAATGATAAGAGATTTTTACTTGTTTGTTTAATACCTGTGGTGTTACATGCTGTATGGGATATGCCAATTCAAATACCTTATTATTTGTTACCTATAGGTTTAACTGTAGCTGCTTGGGTAGTTATTGTGTACTTTATTAATTTAGGTTTTAAACAAATTGATGAGGCAAAAATGTTAGAAAAAAAGTAATGAATTTTGATTGATTCATTACTTTTTTTGTTGGTTTAAAAGGGAATTAATTGTTGTGATAACAAGTGATGTCATGGCTTCGTAATTCATTGTTTGGTGTTTGTGGTAGATTATTTCGTGGCAAAGGTTGTCTATTAGACCAATCATGATGTGAACTTTTTCAGTTAGATTTGGACTATTTAGATTGCTTTTTATAAGTAGTTCTTTAATTGTTGTGGTCATTTCCAGTTCTTTTTGGTAATAATATTCAGCAACTAGTTTGTCGGAGTGAACCATGGCCATTATTTCTTCGTGGGCTATTTGAGAAATTTTGTGGTCTTCAATATAATTTGTAATCATGGTTTTTAGGGTGCTTTCAAGGTTGTTTATGGTAAAGTCTTTATTTTTAAGCTTTAGCATGGGAAAGAAAATATCATCACCATATTTTTTTAGAGCATTCATGAATATGTCATATTTATCTGTGAAGTATTGATAAACTATGCCAGTAGATACCCCGGCTTTTTTAGCAATATCTGCGGTGTTGGTGTTATGATAGCCATTTTCACATATTAGTTTAAAGCCGGCTTCGATTATTTTTTCTTTTTTTTCTTTGGCTCTTTGTTGGCGGGGTTCTCTTTTGGTTGTTTGCATTTGTTTCATCTCCTTATTAGGTATTATACCATTTATTTGATTTTATGTGAATTATTATTCATATTTTTGTTGACTATAAGATGTAAGTGACATATAATTTATATGAAATGTGTTTCACATTTATAAAAAGAGTAGATAGGAAAGATTGTTTTATTGAGTTTAAAAATGTTAAGAAAAATTATATTGTTGGTGAAGAGGAATTTAGGGCTTTAGATGGTATTAATTTGCGTATTAAATAGGGCGAGTTTGTAGTTATTCTTTGGCCATCCGGTGCTGGTAAGTTCACGTTATTAAATATTTTAGGTGGTATGGATAAAGTAAGTTCGGGAAGTGTTTTAGTGGGGGCAATGATATTGCTAAATATAATGATAAAGATCTTACTAAGTATCGTGCTAAAGAAATAGGGTTTATTTTTCAATTTTATAATATTTTACCTACTTTAACTGTATATGAAAATGTTAATGAGGTATTAAAAAGTGTGTGTTTTATAAACATGCTAATAAGTTCCTACAAGAGTTATCTGGGGGAGAACAACAAAGAGTATCTATTGCTAGGGCTATTATGAAAAACCACGGATTCTTTTGTGTGATGAACCTACTGGAGCTGTTGTTTAATCAATAAAAATAAAATTAGTAATTGTATAGCCATATACCTATATCAAAGTTATATTTCTTAAAAGAAAAATTTAAATAATAATTATAAATTTAGCATAGAAAAACTATGCTTTTTATTTTGTCAAAAAAGATTAAAAGGGGGATTATAAAATGACAAATAATAATTGTTCAGAGAGTACCATAAGAGTTGGTAGTTTTTTCAGTGGTATTGGAGCGCCAGAAAAAGCTTTTCAAAAATTAAAAGAAGAGAAAATAATTAAAGATTATAAAATAGAGTTCTTTTCTGAAATAGATAAAAATGCTATTAAAAGTTATTGTGCGGTTCACAATGTTGATCAATCATTAAATTTAGGTAGTATTACTTAAATTAAAGGAAACGGATTACCTTATTGCGATGTATGGATAGGAGGTTTTTCCTGTCAAGATATTAGCTGTGCAGGTAAAATGAAAGGATTTGATTTAAAAGGTGCAACCTGATCTAGTTTGGGATGGGAAATGATAAGACTTTTAAGAGAAGTATAAAACAAGCCAAAGTATGTTATTTTTGAAAATGTAGAAAACATTACAAGTAAACCTTTTAGAGAAACTCTATCTTTATTTAAACAAGATTTAATTAATTTAGGTTATACTTTGTATGATAAAGTTTTGACGCAACTAAATTGACATGCCTCAAACAAGAAAAAGATATTTTCTTATTGCTATTTTGGATAATAAAAAAGTTTTTAGTTTTGCTGAAGAAAATGGATGCAGAAAAAAAATAATAGATTTTTTAGATAAAAATGTTGATGAAAAATACTATTTAACTACAGGTGATTTCAAAAAAATAGCTGAAAATAAAATAATATTTACTAAAAAAAATGATGCAACAAGAGAATATGAAATTGATTTAAATAAATATAAAATAGGTGGTGTATGTGGAAAAGACAAAAAACGCAAGTTTGCTCAATCGACAAGAGTATTTTCACAAAATGGGTATGCACCAACATTAACAGCAAATAATACATCGGATAATTTTAAAATATTAGTAGAGGAGGATTAGAAAAATCACTTCAAAAGAAGCTTGGAGATTAATGGGATTCTCGGATGAAGAATATGAGAGAGCATATAGAGTGTGTGCTGAAACATATTTATACCATCAAGCAGGGAATTCAATGGTGGTCAGTGTAGTATATAGAGTTTTAAAATCACTTTTTATATAATAATATACTTTATGAATTACGTATTATTTTCTATCTTGATCTTACAATTATAGTTATATTATATATTTTCTGAAAACAATAGGGTTTTTACCGATTTCGGTAGAAAAATTTGCTAGATTAATTGACAAAAACCAAAAAAAATAATATAATTATTTGAACTATCTACATTTTTTTTAAGCAAAAAATCTGAAGATAGGAGGTTGATAAAATGCTAAAAAATGCTATAGCATATATTTTAAGAAAAAGAAATAG
>CAKOLP010000021.1 GCA_934096025.1 uncultured Bacilli bacterium | reverse complement strand
GTTAATGCTAGTGGGGTAGCATTTAATGCCGATGTGTTTGCAGTTACGGGGGATCCACTTACTGATTTAAGTGAAGATATGGCTGCAGAAATGAAAGCTAAAACAGTTTATGAACATTTAATTGATTTGGCTACAGATCCTTGTGTTATTGAGCCACTGTTGTTTTTAAGACAAAGAGAAGTTGTGCATTTTCATCGTTTTAAAGAATTATTTGATTATTATAAGGAATTGGGGTATAAATAATAATGAATCTAGATTACTAGGTTCTTTTATTTTTGGAATATTTGTTTTATAATAGGGTTAGGTGAAAAAATGGATTTAGTAGTTAATAATCATAAAGTGTTTGTTATAGTATTAGTTTCTTTTGTAATTAGTGCTATTTTGGTTCCGATTGTAAAAAAAGTAGCTATACATATAAATGCAATGGATTTACCAAGTAAAAGAAAGATTCATAAAGTTCCGATGCCAAGACTCGGGGGCTTAGCAATATATTTAGCTTTTTTGTTTGGATATATGATTTATGGGGAGATTAATACCCAGATGATTTCTATTTTAATAAGTAGTTTTTTGCTTATTTTGGTAGGGATATTTGATGATATTAATCCGGTTAAAGCTAGATATAAGTTAGTGGTGCAATGTGTTTCGGCATTTATTGTGGTTATATATGGGAATTTGAGTTTTCAAGAGATTTCGTTGTTTGGATATAAGTTTTATTTTAATCCGCTTATTAATGATATAATATCTATTTTCTTTATAATTGGTATTACTAATGCTATTAATTTGATTGATGGGTTAGATGGACTTGCTAGTGGGATTAGTGTTATATATTTTTTGACGATATCTATTATTGCTTTTATTTTAAATAGAATTGGGGGACTAGATATAATACTTTCTTTAATTATGTTGGGGGCTACTTTAGGGTTCTTGATATATAATTTTCCTCCGGCGAAAATATTTATGGGGGATACAGGAAGTTTGTTTTTAGGGTTTATGATATCAATTATTGCTTTACTCGGGTATAAGGTTACGACATTTACATCTTTAGTTGTACCAGTTTTAATACTTGCTATACCAATTTTTGATACGATGTTTGCTATTTTAAGAAGACTTATAAAGGGACAAAATATTGGGGAAGCTGATAAAGAACATTTTCATCATCAACTTTTAAAAATGAAGTATAGTCCGGTTGCGAGTATTTTGATTATTTATGCGATAGATATATTGTTTGCAACGATATCAATTTTTTATACACTTGGGGATAATCAGATTGCTATTGCTATATATGTCCTTTTGATGATATTTTTGTTGTTTATTGTTTTGAAAACAGATATATTGTTTGAACATAAGGGTAAAGTTAAAAATGAAAAAAATATTAGAAAATAGTACTTTGGGATTTATGAGTCTTTTTCCAATATTTAGTTTGGTTTGGTTTCATAGTCATATTACGACATTAGTTATTGTTCTAGGAATAACGATAATATTTGTAAGTACTTTGGTTATATATAAGGAAGCAAGGGGTAAATTAAAATATTTGTTTTTGTATTATTTGCTTGTATTAATTTATTTGTATATTAATTATAAGCATTCTTTTACATTTAAGTCTTTGGTACCAGGGAATTTTGATTATAATATTTTTAAAGAGGGGTTAACGGTATTAAAACTTGTTATGCCAGTTACTTTCTTTTATGCTTTATATTATCAAAAAATTGAATATAGAAAGTATATTGTTGTTGTGAAGATATGGGTGTTATTTATAACATTAGTAATTATTGGTACTAATTTATTGGGTGTTAGTCTTGGGACTTATAAAAGTGGTATGATAACTAAAAGTATATTGGAGTGGAATAGTAGTAATTATTATCAAGAAACAGCATCGAAAGGTTATTTTATGTATGCGAATCAAATAGCTTTGTGGATGTTTATTATGTTTATTTTGATGTTGTATGAGTTTTTGGTTAATAATAAGAATATTATTTATATTACTTTGTTATTTATTGCTATGTTAATGCTTGGTACAAGGATATCTAGTTTGGGGTGTTTATTAGGTATTATTGTAGTTGGGGTTATTTATTTAATATATGTGTTTTTGCATAAAGAGGAGTTTTTTGGGAGAGTTCTTTATCTGGGGTTTTTGATTCTGGTATGGTTTATAGTGATACCGATATCTCCGTATAAGAATAGGGATTTGGAGTTAAATATGGCTAGTAGTGGATATATGCTTGTGGGGGAAGATTCTACGATGGTAGCTTATGTTTATGATAATTATAATCCGGATTATTTGCCAAGGGTGTTTTTTGAAATATATTATCCGATTAATTATGATAGTGCGTTTTGGTATCAGTATGTGAAAAATACAAGTATAAATGAGATGAATTATAGGGCAATTGAGGAAAGTATAATTAAAAGAGTAGTAGAGATTAATAATAATAAGTATGATGTGTGGTTTGGGATTAGTAATTCAAGAATTCAAAATATTGTGAATATTGAAAGAGATTTTGTGTTACATTATTATGCTTTTGGAATTGTGGGTTCTTTGTTATTATTAGGTATTTTTATAATTTTGTTTGGGTATTTAGGGTATATGTTTTTTAAGTATCAAACATTTTATATATTTGTCGTGTCTTTGGTATTGTGTTTGTTTGTAGTTTCGGCGTACTTAACAGGAAATATAGTTAATAGTGTTAATATAATGTTACCTTTTGTATTTTTGGTAAGTGGCATATTTGGGAGAAAACCTATATAATACTGTAGGATGTGGTTTTGGTGAAAAAGAATAAAGAGTATAGTTTAGAATTTTATATATTGTTATTTTTTAGTTTATCTTTTATAGGCTGGTTGTTTGAAGTGGGACTTCAATATGTTAAAACTGGTCTTTTTTTAAATCGAGGGTCTTTTTATGGGCCTTGGATACCTATTTATGGTTGTGGGGGTATGGCGATACTTTTGGGGCTTAAAAGGTTTATGGGAAATACTAAAGTGCTTTTTCTTTGGGCGATTGTTTTATGTGGGATACTTGAATATGGGGCTTCTTGTTACTTGGAGTATTTTAAAGGGCTTAAGTACTGGGATTATAGTATGTATTTATTAAATGTTAGGGGGAGAATTTGTTTAGAGGGCTTGGTACTTTTTGGAATTTTAGGTTGTGTTTGGGTTTATTATTTGGCACCTTTCTTGGCTAATATTTATGGGAAGATTAATAAAGTAATGCTTAGGGTTTTATGTGGGGTTTTGGTATTTTTTTTCCTTTTGGATTTTGGGTATTCTAATTATTTTCCCAATGTTAGTGATGCTGTAAATGTTAGTGATGGTAATTGATAAGTGGGGGAATTTATGCTATAATACCTAAAAATTAATGGGGTGTGCAGTATGAAGAAGTACGGTAAAAAAATATTAAGTTTAGGAGTAGCTATTTTATTGTTGCTTGGGGGTATCTTTTTTGGATATGAAGCATTTAATAAAGATGATAATAGAGAAAGTTTTGCTTTAAATATACAAGAAAATGATGAGTTTTTGTACTTGTCTGATTTAGATTATATTAATAGTAATAATTGGTCGTATGTAGGATATGGAACAATAAAGAAAGATACCAATATTGAGGGCGGTGCCATAAGCTTAATTGTTGGTGGTGCTAAAAAGACATTTGTTAAAGGAATGGGTGTTCATGCTACTGGGCAAATTACTTATGATATAGAAAAGTATGCTTCAAAATACAAGAGATTTACTTCAATGGTGGGGGTAGATGCTTCGAAAGGTGTTAATGGAAGTGTTGTTTTCGAAGTGCTTGTTTCTTTGGATGGTGAGGCTTGGACCTCTTTATATAAGAGTAATATTTTAAGGGGAAATACAGAAGCTCAAGGTATTGATGTAAATATTGAGGGGTATAAGTACTTACGGATAGTTGCTGATAAGTCGGTCGGAGGTAATTCTTATGATCATGCAGTTTTAGGGAATGCTAAGTTAGTAATACCGGGGTATGTGGAAGATGTTACGCTTTATGATAAAGTTCATACTTTAGAGTATTATGATAATATTTTAGGAAATGTAAGTATAGATAAAGTTAATGATAATAAGAGATTAATTTTAGAAAGAGAGTTTGTAAATAAATTAGGATATGATAATATAGAGGCACTTGCTAGTACATATCCGAAGAATAAAGCTTGTTTAGATTGGATTTTAAATAATGATGATGTTTTAGAAGATATAGTTTTAGTGGGTAATGTTAATAGTACAAGATTTATAAGTGTTTTGGCAGACCTTTATAGTGTTTATAAAGATGAGTTAGTAGGTAATGATAAAAGTGTTTATCAAAAAATGATGATAGGTCTTGCAAGTACTTATGCTACCGATAAAGTGGCTTCGGCTTTAGGTTTTGGGCATAAAGTTGCTGATTATGATTATTTAGAAAAGTTTAAGTTATATAAAAATCTTTATGATAGTGATACTTTGGGGAAATATAAGAGCTATATGAAAAGTTATAAAGTAGAATTAATGAGAGTTCTATTTAGTGATGGGGCTTTAAATGATGAGTTTTTATGGCTTAATTATTATACAAAGTTAAATAATTATAATCAAAGTGTTTATAAATATGTTAGACATACTGGTACTGGTGTTGGATATAATGATTTGAAGTATCAAACTGTAGTTTCGGAAAGTGATCCGAATTATGATGTGTCTTTAGACTATATTAAAAAGTATGAATTAACTAAGTATGGTGTTCCTTTTGGAGATAATATTTTGCGATATTGGATGGTTATTGATAAAGGGGGAATTTGTTGGAATCAGTCCAGAGTTTTTCAGGCATTATTTGATAGTATAGGACTACCTACAATCGGTGTTTATCAACCAGGACACGAAGCAGTATTTTATTATTTGCCAAATGGAAATGGAACCGGAAAATGGAATATAGCTAATAATATCTCTGGTTGGGGAGCAAGTGCTACTTCTTGGTATGGAGGAAATACTTATAGAACTATCCTTAACTGGGGTAATAAAACTTTTACCAAAAAGATTATTAATGGAAATAGTGCTGGATATAATGGTGGTTATGTTTATTTGGAACAAGAAAATTTAAATAAATATGATGTATATAAGAATTCGGTATATTTAAATTTATTAGCTAATTCTTATAGTGATAATACTAAAAGAGAAGCAGTGCTAAATGAAGCTATTAAAGTAAATAATATTAATTTAGATAGTTATGATAATTTAATTAATCTTTATAAGAGTAGTAATGCAAGTAGTGATGATTGGTATAAATTAGCTTTAAAAGTAATAGATAATTATACTTATTATCCAATGGCTTTAAGTGATTTATTAGAAGTTATTAATCCTTATTTAGTTGGGGTAAATAAAATAGAGATAGATAATAAGAGAATAGAGGCTTTGAATAAGGCAACGGTGGCAAATGATCAAAATGTGCTTCATTATGGGGCTAGTCGGGAAATTGCCAAGACATTGTTAAATCGAACGAATAAGGAATTAGTAACATTTTCTTTTGATGGAGAAAATGCTTCGAAGATAATGTTTGCACCGGAATATAAAGATTATGATTTATCATGGCATTATAGTTTAGATGGTGGAGTTACGAAATCTCAAGCTATTTTGGCTAAAGAATACTTGCTTAGTGAAGAAGAAGTTGCTCTTATAAATGCTGATAATGATATCCTTATATATATTGATGGGGTTTCACAAGATAAATATTTTTATAAGATTGATATAAAAGAGGGAACATTAGATAAGAATAGTTTATATGCTAATGATTTAGAGAATATGCTTATTGGTGCTAGTGATACTTTAGAATGGCGTTTTTTAGGGGATACTACATGGACTAAATATGACAATATGATACCTGATTTAACAGGGGATAAAACATTAGAAGTAAGAACATATGCAAGTGGCACTAATTTAGCAAGTAATTTAGTAACTTATACATTTACTGAAGATAATAATACAGAAAAAAGAAGATATATACCGATATCACATTTAAGTATTGAAAGCGTTTCTACGGAAGCAACAGCTCAAGGAAGATATGCTAAAAATGCTATTGATGGAAATTATAATACTAATTGGCATTCAGCTTGGAATGGAACTGATGATGAGAGGTTTATTGTTATAAAATTAGATATGCCAGTAGTTTTAAGTGAAGTAGAGTATGTGCCTGCTAGTGGAGGTAATGGGAAAATTATCGACGGGTTAATCGAAGGAAGTATGGACGGTGAAAACTGGTTTACTTTAACAGAAAAAAAAGGATTAACTTATACAAATGATGTAAATGATTATAATCATGGTTTTAAGAATATAAAACATTTTGAAATAGATACCGAAAAATTAGTTACTTATGTAAGAATTACTGCGAAGAAAGCAAGTAATGGTAAGTGGTTTACGGCAAGAATGTTTAATTTTTATCAAGATACAACGAACAATTCTAGACCTACGGCTGGTATATCTTATAGTACTAGGAATTATACAAATGGTGATGTTGTTGCTACTTTGACTAATTTTAGTAGCGAAAATATAAAGATAACTAGTGCTGGGGGAAATACACATACATTTACAGAAAATGGTACTTTTGAATTTACTTTTATAGATACTTTTACTGGTAAAACAGGAAGTAGTATTGCTAGTGTTACATGGATAGATAAAACTGCACCAGAAGCTTATGTAGAATATAGTACAGTAGATCCTACGAATAAAAGCGTAATTGCTACTTTAAAACCTAATGAAGATGTTACGGTTTTAAATAATGGAAAATTTACAATTGATGAAGATGGTAATGTAATAGATAGTTTAGGTAATATCTTAGGCTATACTGTAGTAGATGGAAAACTTTATGATAAGAATAATAATTATGTAGCTAATATGAATACTTTTGAATATGAATTTATTCAAAATGGAGAGTTTACTTTTGTGTTTTTAGATAAAGCAGGAAATAAAGGTAGTGCCACAGCTAAAGTTACTTGGATAGATACAGAGGTTCCGGTAGGTAGTTTAGAATACGATATTTTAACGGAAACAAATAAAGATGTAACAGTTACTTTAAGTGCTAATGAAGATATAAAAGTTTTAAATAATAATGGAAGTAATAAATATACATTTACGGAAAATGGGGAATTTACTTTTATATTTGAAGATTTAGCTGGTAACCAAAGTAGTATGACTGCTAAAGTATCATGGATAGATAAAACAGTACCAGAAGCTAAAATAGAATATGATAAGAGTAATAAACTTAAAGCAGTAGTAAAGATTGTAGGTATTGATAAGGATATTACTTTTGCCTCAGGTAATGGGGTATATGAATTTACGAAAAATGGTACTTATGAAATAAAATTTTATGATAAGTTTGGAAATGTCGGTGTTGTTTATGCCGTAGTTGATTGGTTAGAAGATGGTATAATTAAAGATGATACCAAAAATGATGAAAATATAAACGATGATGATAAAAAAGATGGTGAAATTGATACTGATATAAGTAATAATGGTATTAAGAAAAATAATACTGTAAGTGGTCATAATAACTCTAAGAATAATACTTCAGATAGTAAAGATACTAATAAGGATACAGATTCTAAAGATACGGATGATAATAAAAATATAATTGATAAAAAAGATAATAATGATAAGGATAATAGTACAAAGGATAACCAAACTGGTAAGAATAATGATGATACTAAAAAGGAAGCACCAAATAATTATATTTTACCAATAATTTTAACTGGGGGAGTATCTTGTTTCTTAGTGTTAATTATAAAGAGAGTGAATAAAAGGTAATAAAAATATGGCAAGTAAAAAGAAAGATAAGAAGATTAGTTTTGGAAAATATTTGGGGTTATTTAATTTAATTGTTGCAATAATTTTAATGGGGCTTATTTACTTTGTTAATTTATTGCCTTTTAATTATTTTATTGTCTTGGGGGTTTTAGTTCTTTTATTTAGTTTAGTGATATGGTTACTTTTAAGAAATGAGGGAAAGTTTAAACATTTCTTAGGCTCTTTTTGGGCGATTATTGGTATAGTTGTTGGGATACTTGGTATTAATTATTTACTTAATACTATGGATTTTTTGAAACAATTTGGTTTTAAGGACTATAAGTCTTCAGTGTTTGCTGTGGTGGTACTTAAAAATAGTGATTATAATGATATTAATAGTTTGAATAATAAAGTTATTGGGCAAATAAGAACGAATAATCGAGAAGATTATAGCAAGGCACTAGAAAAGTTAAATAAAAGTATTGATTATAGAAGTAAAGTTTCGGAAGATGTTCAAGGATTAATTGAAAATTTGCAAGCTAAAAAAATAGATGGCTTTATAGTGGAAAAGACAAATTTGGATATATTAAAAGAAGAAGATGAAGATGCTTATAATGAGTTAAAAGTTATAGAAGAAATAACTGTAGAAGTAAAGACTTATATTTTAAAACGTAATACTGATATTTTAAAAGATTCATTTAATATTTATATATCGGGAATCGATACTTATGGGGCTATTACAAAGGTAAGTAGAAGTGATGTTAATATAGTTGCTACGGTTAATCCGAAAACTAAGAAAATATTACTTACTAATATTCCCCGAGATTATTATGTGAAGTTACATAGCTTTAAGGAATATGATAAGTTAACGCATGCAGGTATTTATGGGGTAGATGAAAGTTTACTTACTTTGGAAGATTTACTTGATACAAAAATAAGTTATTATGTAAAGGTTAATTTTAGTTCTTTAGAGAGTATTGTGGATGCAATTCATGGTATAAGTGTTAATTTGGCATATGATTTTGTTTCAAAGGATGGTTATAAATTCAGTAAAGGTGTTAATGAGTTAAATGGAAAAGAGGCTTTATCTTTTGTAAGAGAAAGAAAAGCATTTAAAGATGGAGATAGGCAAAGAGGGAAAAATCAAGAATTGGTATTAACTAGTATTATAAATAAGATTAGTAGTCCGGCGATTATTGCTGATTATCCTAGTCTTTTAAAGTCTTTAGATAATAAATTTATGACTAATTTTACTGATGGGGAGATAACTAAGTTTATTAAAAAACAAATAAGCACAGGTAGTGCATGGAGTATTGAAAGCATAAGTTTAAATGGTACGGATAGTTATGATTATACTTATAGTTATAAAAGAAATAAGTTATATGTTATGAAACCTGATAGTAGTAGTGTTACTGATGCTCAAGAAAGAATTAAAAGTGTTATGGCTAATTAAAAGAAAGAGAAGTGTTTTAAGTAGACATTTATTTTTCTTTTTTTGTTTTAAATATGCAAAAAAATCATGCATTTTTCTTATAGCATGATCTTTTTCTTTTCTTTTTATTTTGAAGTTCTCGTTCTATAAAGAGTTCTTTAACTGGGATGTTAAAAGTATTAGCAATGTGATTTATATAATCTATTCTAATATTTTTTTTGGCATTTTCTAAGGCTGATACATATACGGGAGTTGTTCCTAGTTTCTCGGCTAGGTCTTCTTGAGTCCAGTTGTTTTGTAATCGAAAGTATTTAATGTTATTTGAAACTATTTCTCTTGCATCCATGTTATCACCTATCTACCTATAATTGTAGTAAGTTTGACACTTAAGTAACATAGTATTTACATAGTAATATAGTTAATTTTGTAACTTAGTACAAAAATAGTAAGTTAGATATTGTTTTTGATATTGCTTTATGATATTCTAGATTTAAGATGGAGGATGTAATCATGAAAAAAAGAACAATATTAATAATAATATTTTTGTTAACTGGGGGCTTGGTTTTATTGGGAATTAACAAAGGTGAAACTAAGCAAATGACTTATACGAAAAGTAAGAATGCTGATATGTTAAGTATGATGTTGCAAAATGAAGATGGAAGTTATGAAGAAACTACAAGAAGTGAGTGGCCAACTGAGGGATATACATTAAATACGTCGTTATCTTTTT
The DNA here is from genome assembly GCA_934096025.1 of uncultured Bacilli bacterium. Lineage (GTDB taxonomy): Bacteria > Bacillota_I > Bacilli_A > RF39 > UBA660 > Onthocola_B. Next base: position 382 of record CAKOLP010000021.1, on the reverse strand, counting down.
GTGAAAATGGAGGAACTATTTCTTGGGATGATGCTAAAAAAATTGTTGTAATGGATAGTGATGCTTCTGATAAGTGTTATGTTTATTTTGATTTGGGTATTAGTAAAAACTTTGCTGAATATATTAAGTCTTTGTATACAGGGGTGCAAGGGGAAAATAATTTGTATTATCATTATGGTTTAAAAAATGGTGCTGGTGATTGCTCCTATAGATATGCAGGTTCTAGTGAGACAACAAATAATTTTGTATGTTTTGGATATGATTCCGAAGACGGAACTTGTCTTAATGATAATCTTTATAGAATCATTGGCGTTTTTAATGATAATGTGAAGCTAATCAAGTATGATTATGAAACAGGGGATTTATTGGGGATGGATGGAGA
>CAKOLP010000020.1 GCA_934096025.1 uncultured Bacilli bacterium | reverse complement strand
AGAACTAAAACTGACAGGAAAGGATGCAAGATTGTAATGAAGTTTTAATACCATTTAAGATGACATAGAACTAAAACCTATAATAGCCATAATATTTTTCATTCATCGTTTTAATACCATTTAAGATGACATAGAACTAAAACGCTACTAATTCTTTAGTGAACATATATTCAGTTTTAATACCATTTAAGATGACATAGAACTAAAACTCATCATCATAAATATCAAAGTTATCTACTGTTTTAATACCATTTAAGATGACATAGAACTAAAACTCCCCCACAACAAATAAGCACATAAATTAAGTTTTAATACCATTTAAGATGACATAGAACTAAAACATTATGTAATACATTATGAGCTTGTTCTTTGTTTTAATACCATTTAAGATGACATAGAACTAAAACTACTTCTTTATAGATTAAATTACTATAAAGGTTTTAATACCATTTAAGATGACATAGAACTAAAACAACTGGTTGAGAGGTGTTGCTAATCAAATAGTTTTAATACCATTTAAGATGACATAGAACTAAAACCTAGAATTTTAAAAGAAGAAGGATTTATTAGTTTTAATACCATTTAAGATGACATAGAACTAAAACAATTTAAATAATATAGCCATAATTCCAGCTGTTTTAATACCATTTAAGATGACATAGAACTAAAACATTAGCAGTAGGTAAAAAGAACTCATATTTGTTTTAATACCATTTAAGATGACATAGAACTAAAACATTTTGTCCTCCTTTTTAAATTATATCATTGTTTTAATACCATTTAAGATGACATAGAACTAAAACATTTCATTGCCATTACTTTTGGTAATACAAGTTTTAATACCATTTAAGATGACATAGAACTAAAACCAATTGTGGTGCTAGTTGCGTCAGCATTATGTTTTAATACCATTTAAGATGACATAGAACTAAAACATTCTCAGAGTGCTATTTTTACAATTCCACGTTTTAATACCATTTAAGATGACATAGAACTAAAACCTTCCACTCAAGCTGGTGAATCTACTAATCGTTTTAATACCATTTAAGATGACATAGAACTAAAACCTCAAATAAGTTTTAATTCTATTGTTACAATGATAGAGATATGTAATTCTTAAATGATAAATTCTATTTCATCTGTTCATATTATATCATAATTTCATCTAAACTTTTATCTATAATAATTATTTTTTCATAATCATTTAGATAATCATATTTAGTTGATTCTATCATGATTAATTTTATAGAATTATAAGTAGCATATTTATAGAATTCTAATAATTCTTCTTTTGTTAAATACTGTTTTAAGTTAATAAAACATAATATTTTATTTGTATTTAGTGCACATTCTAAATCTATTATTAAAAGTAAATTATCTAATAGATCATCTTTTTGATTTATTTTTAATTTAAATATTTTTATGACATTTTCAATTCCTTCATCAATAGAAACTGATATTGGCAATTCTGTTTTTTCTAATTCGTTATCTACTAATTTACATAATTTAGAATAAACTTTTAGAATATTCTCGCTATCATATTGTTCAATGTTTGACAATATATATTTAGTTATATCAGTAGAATATTTTTTTGAATCAAAGCCAAAGTCAAAATATTCAGAAAACATTCTTATTTTATTAGTTAATTTTACTTCGTTATTATCATTATCAAAACAATCTAATTCTTCTGATAAATCACCATTACATACCGAATAAAATAAAGATGATATTCTATATAAATATTTTTTATTATGTATTTCAAAAGAATAGATATTAGATATATCAAAGTCCATTACTGAATCAATAAAGTCTATTTTTATTTTCATAATACTATTAATCTTTCTTCATTATTTATTATTTTGCTATTACTTGTTCCTGTTATGAATTCTATTTGAGAATATTGTTTTTCTGTTATATTCATAACTTGAATGATACCTTTTTTAGGAGCTTTTTTTCTAATCCTATCCACTAATGCAATTGACTGTTGAGAATTTAATACAATTTTTGAATAAACAGATTCTTGCATCATAATGAATCCCTCATTAATTAAAAACTTTCTAAACATCAGATATGCTCTTTTATCTTTTGAATATACATTTGGTAGATCAAAAAATACAATTGTTCTCATAATTCTATCCCTCATAATACACAAATTCCTTATAGTTTTCAGAATTATTAATAGAATCTAGAGAATTTTTTACATACATTTTTATTATATCTTTTAAAGTATAATTTTTACCTTGATATTTAAATGTAGAATTTAAAATATTAACTATATCTAATTTATATGTGGTATCTAGTTTTCTATCTTGATTATAATATACAAAATTATCTATTACTATTCTAAATGGTTCCATTAAATCACAAGTTAAATTAAATTCATTAAATTCATTTTTATGATGTATTCCAAGTTGTGTTAAATAACCATTATTTATTATTTCTTTATTTATAGTGGATAGTAATATGGCATATCCATAGTTTAATGCCACATTTATTTGATCATCTGCATTTCTAACGAAGTTATTCCCATATAGTGCATTAAAATATACTTTAGCAGCGTGGCCCTCTCTATTTGTTTTATCACCATCAACTACTTCATCGATATAGCTTAATACTAATTTATATTTATCAGACTTTATTTTTTTTAATAATAAAGCCTGATTCATGATCTTATTTTTAACTATTTCAGACCACAATTTATCTTTATCAATTACTTTCCATTTTATCTGTTCTTTAATCATCTTGCTTGTATTGTGCTTCGAGTAATATGGTACGATTTCTCCAAAAGGATTATGCTTTTCATCACAAAATATGATATTAATTTTGTTATCTGCAAGTTCTTTTAATAAATATACAGAAATAGATACAGATATAGAATCTACTATTATTGTATCTATTTCTGATAAATGAATGTATTTTTCATCATTTTCTTGTTTTACTACAAGAAATCTATTTTTATAACTAATTTTAGATTGTCTTGTGATAACTACTGTTCTAAAACTCATATCTATTCTCTCTTATTCCCGTTACAGATTTTGAAATAATTGTACCGGTAGTTATGTTATTTCCACTTAATCTACCTATTCTATCTCCAATGCCAAATTCAGATAAATTTGCATTAATACTATTACAGTGATACATTTTAAAAAGTTCTTTTATAACTTTCTTTTTTTGATTCAACTGCAAATTATTGAAATTAATTTTATTAGTTATTTTCTGTATTTCTTTTTCAAACAGTGGAAACATGTCTAAATTAATTAAAAACTCATAAATATCATTTGCATACTTTTCTGCATATTCTATATAACTTTTCTTATCATTTAATATATATTCAAGTGCGTATTTCCATATTTTCATATTATCTTTATTTATTTTTAACTGAACTGCATTAGATAGTTCGCAATTTTTATTTCCAACACTATAACCTTTAACAAATACTTTTTGATTATTATATATAAATTCTGATTCAAAAGGTATTGAATCTTTTAAAATAGAATATGTAGAATTCTTTCTTAAATTTATCTGTGTTTTAATGAACCTATTTATTTCTTCTAAGTTATTTTTTGCTACTAAAGCAAGTGGTAAACCAATTATTTTTTTCTTATTGTCATTATACTCTATAAGAGCTAATTTTTTTGTTTCTGTATTTGAATAACCACCATATATTTCTATAGGCATATTTGACTTTATTGGAATTGTACCTTTTCCTTTTACATAAATTGTATCTTTATAAAATCTGCCAGATCTTATTTCTGTTTTTCTACTTACCAATATATCATTTCTATAAAGTGTATCCTCTACTCTTTCATTAAATTCATGAGCATTAAATAATACTTCTCCGGTTTCTTTATTAATAAAGTTTTCTGAAATTTTTAAAACTATATCATTTAATCTTTCATCTAAACTATTAATTACATATCCATATTTTAAATTTTTACTATCGATTGTTTCACTATTATAAATATAATTATTCATTTCTTTTATCATATCAAAATTTATTTTTTTATTCATAAATTTTTCTTTATATTCGCCTAGTACTGCAGCTAAATATGCATCTTTTGCATGGTGATAATCATTAATATCCCTAAATTTAAATAAATCATATTTTTCGCGATAATTATGTGATAAGTCTGCTTTTAAATATACAACATTTGAATTCTTATGATAGTTTTTCAAAATATTGGCAACGTGTTTAGTGATTTGCCTAGTTTCTACTAATTGTCTATTAATGAATCCTTCAATATCTTCATCGCTATATTTTTCTCTTATCAAATTATGAAATTTCTTAGCAGATATCAATCCATTATCTTTTAAGTGTTTCCACCAATTTTTTTGATATGTATTTCTATATTTGCTAGGTAGAACATAGCTTGCTTTTTTATCTTGATTACATTTTCTTAAAACTAATGCCTTATTATCTATTGAATCATCTTTTATTAATGTTCTAGGAATAATGTGATCTACTTCATATAAAGATTGGTTTTCAATATCTTCTATGTTTAATGGTTCGCCTGAATATAAGCATTTTCCCTCTTGAATAAAATATAAAAATAGCTTTTGACTTGTTATTTCATGAGTATTTAATTCATGTTTTAATTTTTTATAATCTTCTATTGAATCTTTACATCCTTCATACAATTTTTTAATATAATCTCTTCTTGTATCTTTTCTTACTTTTTCATCATCGCTTCTAGACATTTCAATTACTATATTTTTAGGCTCATATCCTATATAATTTACAAGTTCTTCTACTACTTTTAAAGATTGGTATATTCCTCTTTTTGTAGCAGGTGAAGTTGCTAATTCTTCTACTACTGAATAATTTAATTTACTATTTTCTTTTCTGTTATTTAACTTTTGTATCATTTGCTGAAAATTATATTTATCATTATTAATAATTTGCATGAAATTTTCATCTGTTTCTTCCATTAAGTCTAATATCGATTTATACAGTTCTGTTTCTTTATCTTTATAATATTTTGTAGTTAATAATTTTTTTGATAAACTACCCCAACCTGTATATTTTTTCTTTACTATTTTCTTGACTTGATTTTCGCTTAATTCTTTATAATGATCTCTAACTTTTTTTTCTAAAATATCTTTATCTTCAAATATAGTAATCCATTCAATAATTTGTTCTGCATCATTTATTTCATAGTTTGTATTTTCAAATATTCCATCATCTCCAAAGAAATCTATATATGGTTGCATATTATTGGCAAACTTATTATCTGCAGAATATCCTGTAATTTTTAGATTGCTATTATCCATATTATATTGACCTGATGCTATTAAATAATTTATGAATTTCTTTTCAGTAATTGAGCCAGATGTTTTCATAAAGAAATCTTTTAATAATTGTTGCTGGAATTCTAATTCAATTTTCCTATCATTTATTTTAATTTGCTTTAGTTCATTCATTACTTTAAATTTAGAATAAAGAATAGAATTATTAGCAAGAGCATATTCGTTTAATAGATATGTGCAATGTGACATCATTCTTCTTATAAATTCTTCAGTAGTTTTTTCTTTATCTACTACTTCTTCAAAATTATATGGTGTAATCTTTACATTTTCCACTTTTCTTTCTAACCAAACATTATCACCATTTTTTCCTAATGGTCCCACATAATAAGGAATTCTAAATTCCAATAATTTTACTATTTTATATACTTTATCATTATCAACTTTTTCTAATAAAAACGGATAATATTTTCCTTGGTTTTCAATTATTTTTATTAATTCAGCTTTATTTAATTGATATGGATATTTTCCATTATCGGTTGTTGTAATTCTTGGTAAGAAGTCACCGTTTTCAATTCTTTTTTTAACATCCAAACTATATTTATTAAGTAAGTCTTGTTTTATAGTTGCTTCTTCTTTGGTAAATGATTCTTCTAGTAATTTATTTATTTCTTTTTTAAATTCATCGTAATCTATTTTATTCGTTATATATTTTTCATATAAACAAGTATCTTTATTGCTTCTAAATAGTTTATTATATAAACTTCTGTTGTTTCTAAATATGTCTTTTAAAAATGTTAAATCTTCTTTATGTTGATTGTAATATTTAACCATTAAATTGGAAATACTAGCATTATTTTCCCATCTAAATAGTTTTTTTATGAATACTGAATCATATATTTGTTTTAAAATATCTAATATTTCTATTTTATCTTGTAAAACACTTTGATATTCATCATACTTATCATCATAATCAGTCCCACTAAAACTTATTTCTAATTTATTAGCATTTTCAATCATTAGCATTTTATTGATATTAGCTTTATTACCAACCATTAATTTTCCAAACTCAGTAGCAAAGTTCTTATTAGTGATATCTTCTAAGTCTTCTTTTAATAATACTTTTATATCATTTTTGGATTTTTGCAACATATCTTTTTCTATTTTATCAAGATTTAATATTTCCTCATATTCATCTGGTATTTCTAAATCTTGAATATTATTTAAAAGTGATTGGAATAATTCATTTAATTTTTCTTTAATATTTAAATTATCTGTATTAAAATTAGATTCTTGAAATAAGAAATTTCCTCTATACTTTATGATATGGTGAATTGCTAGATATACAAGTCTTATATCTTGTTTGTCTGGATTGTTGATTAATTCATTTCTTAAGTGATATATAGTCTTATACTTATTTTGATAATCTTTTAGTTCTTTTTTTTCTGCTTTTGTTAATATTATTTTTTTATTTATAGAATCTTTTTCATGATATTTTGATTCCCTTAATTTCTGAAAAAAGAGAGGATCTATCTTATTGATTTCATCTTTAAATTCATCTTGTAGTAATTTTATTCTTTCTCTTCTACGATCATATCTACGTCTAGTATTTCTTTTTTTTCTTCTATCCTCTGCTGTTATTGCTTCATCAAATAACCTAACACCCCAAAGTTTTTGATTACCTTTTCTCATTACTTTTTGATTATCACACTCTACCACTGACCACCCTACAGATGTTGTTCCAATATCTAAACCAATATTATAATTTTTTATTTTTTTCATTGACTACCTCCATACAACTATGGTACTATGTAATTGTCTTAATACCATTTAAGATGACATAGAGAGTTAAAATAAAGGCTTAGCCCTAAATACTCATTGTGTGAGATGCTGCTTAGGCAGCTTTTATTTTGCTCAAATATCACCATAAAGTCTGCACTAGCCCTTTATAAATCAAGTCTACCATAGTTATTGTGAAATAACAATATGTAAATTTTTAGAATAATTATTCAAACAGTATAGAAAATTAACATCAGCAAAAAATAAAGATTCTTTTTAAAAATCTTGTTTGATTAAATCAAATTTTATTTTGAAGGCAAGAATTTAGAAAAATTAATATTTTATTCTGGCTGAAGATTGTAATATCAAGTATGTTGTCAAAAATTTAAAAACTGTGTAATGTTAAAAATATGTCTAGAAGCATAATAAATTGAAAAAGTGAAATAAAAAGAACCGTCTCCTGTAAAATAGGTTACAATCCTTTAATTAGATATTTTTAATAAACTTTCAAATTTTTATTGTTCAATTCACTACTGCCTTTTTTTCTTATACTTTTCTTGCTTGTATTTCTGCAATCTTATCTAATACTTCCTTAGCATTATTACCGTTAATTTCTGTATAACCAAGTTCTTTTAATGCTTGTATCTTGGCTGTATTTAATTCTTGAGTTCTACTAAGTACTTCTTCTTTTCTATGTTCTATATCTTGCTCAAAACGCTTGTGAGTATCAGCTATTTTGCTTCTAGATGCAGTACCACTATTATATAATGTCATAGCTGAAAACATAATTGCTTCAAATATGTATTGCTTTTCTTCGTTGAATAAATACTCAGTATGATCAACAAATCCCATCGATTTAGCCATATAACCTAATATATATTTAAGTTCCTTTGTTGTTTGCATTGATTGTAAAAAATAATATAAATAGCGGTAACTATTATACACTTCTTTTGTTTTATCATCAGATAGTTTTTCTTTTAAAAGTTGAATAATATTAGATAAAAGCTCTTGTTCTTTTTTGTTAAACCCTTTTAATTCACTTAAGTCATATTTATCTGTATCATCCTTTGTCCCATCATTTAGACGGTTTTCAACTTGAATAATATATTCCCCATCTATTTTTATATTGTCAATATCTTTAATTTCCTTTACACCTAATAGACAAAGTATCTTCATTGCTTTTTCTTTAGGCCACTTTTCAAGTTCATTTTCAGCAAGATAGTTATATAACATTTGTCTAGATACACCAAGATATTTGGCTAATCTAACTTTTGAAATACCTAACTCTGAAAATGTTTTTTTTAGATTTTGCATATCAATGACCTCCTAATATAATTGTATCACAATAAACAAAAAATACAAGTAGTAAAGTTGACATACATATTTACAATATATACCATATTTTTTTATTATCTTTACATACAGTCTTTATAATTCCACCACCAATGCATTTGTCGCCATCGTAAAAGACACATGCTTGCCCTGGTGTAACCGCCTTTATGTTATTATACCTTACTAAAATTTCATTATCATTAATATATTCTAATGTTACAGGATAATCCGGAGCACGATAACGAAATTTAGCAGTACAATTAGTTGGTCTATCAGTCGTATTAAAATTAATCGTATCAATTATGCAGCTATCTGATATTAAATATTCATTATCTTCTCCTAGTGCTACATACAATATATTTTTTTCTATATTTTTTCCTACAACGAACATTCTATCTTGAGTTCCACCAATATCAAGCCCTCTTCTTTGACCAATAGTATAATACATTAAACCAATATGTTTACCAACAATTTTATTAGTGTTGATGTCAACTACATCACCAGGTAAATTTGGTAAATAATTTTTTAAAAAGTTTTTGAAATTTCTTTCGCCAATAAAACAAATACCTGTTGAATCTTTTTTCTTTGCAGTAATTAATCCATATTCTTCTGCTATTTTTCTAACATTAGTTTTTTCTAAATCTCCAATTGGAAACAAAACATTTTCAAGTTGCTCATGTGATAATTGAGATAAGAAATAGGTTTGATCTTTATTGCTATCAATAGCTCTTAATAATTGGCCATCCTTTATTCTAGCATAATGACCTGTTGCAATATAATCTGCACCTAATTTTTTAGCTTCTCTTATAAAATAGTCAAACTTGATGTATTTATTACACATAACATCAGGATTTGGTGTTCTTCCTTTTTTTAATTCATCTAGAAAGTATTCAAAGACATAATCCCAATACTCCTTTACAAAATCAATACGATGGAGGGGAATTCCGATTTTTTGGCATACAGCTAGTGCATCATTATAATCTTGTTCTTGTGGACAGATGCTGTTATCTAAATTAGGATTACCTAAAATATCACCATTAACTGAAGTATCCCAGTTTCTCATAAACAATCCTATTACTTCATATCCTTGATTTTTTAAAAGAATGGCACTTACGCTACTATCTACTCCACCGCTCATTCCAATTACTACTTTTTTCATACTTTTCACCACAATATTATTATACTTTTTTATATACTTCTTTACAAGAATAAATTAATCAAAATTGGACTTAAAAATGTTTCCATTATGGAACATATTAAAGAAAAGACTAGTGATATTATTAATATTTGAATATATTTTTTATAATAAGGAGAGAGATTAATGTTATCCTTTAAAAATAATATTCTAAATAGTTTAACTGAAAAATTTATGGCATAAAAACTTATTAATAGAAAAATCAAAAGCATTATTAATAAATGTGGTGATTGGTATCCTAATGATAACCCTATTCCTTTTAAACCAAAATTGGATATCATGGATGAAATTCCAAATCCAAAAATAAATCCTTTAAAAAATAATAAGAAAATGATAATTGGAATACCTATAATTGAAATACCAAGTAGCCAAATAATAATTAGATAAATAAAATTAGAAGAAAATGACTGAAAAAAGGATGAATAATAGTCTAAATTATTATTCTTAATATTTAATAGAAAAGTGTTTAATTCATCTTTTATTAATAACTTGTCCGCGTTTGATATAAAAAATATGAAAATAATTCCTGATAATATTCCTATTAATGTTATTACTATTAAAAATAAATACTTTTTCTTTTGAGTTGTTATATTTTTCATTGATTTAGTTATTGCTTTGTTCATTATTATCACCTAATTAAATCTATGAAAAATATAAAAAAATATGTATTTATTTTACTTTTATGTTTTTTTTAATTATAATTATATTGAGGTGTTAAATGTGAATAAAAAAGTATTAAAATTTATGGCAATATTTTTAACTTTAATTATGGTAGCATCATTTGTTGCTAGTATAGTAGTATGGTTTATCTAATATTTAGTTGGTAAATAAAAAATAGAACTATTTTTTACAAGATAGTTCTATTTTTAAATTATAATCTTTTTTACCATATGGTTCTTTTGGATATATTACTATTTTTGTTTCATCAAAGTTACATTCTTTTTTTATTAAATTATTCTTTAACTCTTCATTTAAGGGAGTTATAACTTCGAGATTAGTAAGATCAATCACAATTCCTTGATCTTTGAATTCAGTAAGTAATTTTTTTTGTTCATCATCCATATCTGAATAATAATGATTTTCGTAAAAATCTTGACCAATTGTTTCTAAATTTTGACTTATTGCAGTTGGTGAAACACTTTTTTCTTTATAAATGTTAATAAAAATAATAATTACTATTAAAATAGCTATTACCCCGGTAG